>NZ_JASDCB010000030.1:0-48948 GCF_030408135.1 Pseudoalteromonas sp. APC 3691
CCAATGAGTATGTTCGTTAATCATAATGTGCCCTCAAACAAGATTTGAAGATCTGATCATGACATTGAGATTTAGTTCAAAAAAATCCCCGCTAATTTCTTAGCAGGGATTTGTGTATAAGAGACAGCTAAAAGCGCCTTTTTAATGAGCCGCTTTTAGTGGCGGTTAATTTTAAAGTCGAGTTGTACCTGAGAAATAGCGCTAACAGGTTTGCCATTTTCAAACTTTGGCGCGTAACGCCATTGCTCAAGCGCTGCTTTGGCTGATTTTTCAAATGCGCTGCCGCCTTCAGAGCTAAGTACTTTTGGGTTTTTTACAAAGCCAGCTGCGTCTACCTCAAACTCCATAACAACGCTACCATCGGTACTAAATCTGGCTTTGTTAACTGGGTATTTAGGATTAACACGATAAAGCGGCGTTTGCACTTGCGATTCTTTCCATGGCACCATTTGAGCGATAGCTAGGCAATGTTTAGTTGCTTCTTCGCTTTTACCTTGCTTTTCGTACAGACCTACAAGCTTTGAATGAGCTGTTAGCTCTGCACTGTGATCAAAGTTTAAGTTACTATCGAATACAGTAACTATACGGTTTAGCCTTTCAATCGCTTGGTTGTATCTTTTACGACCCTCTGCGAATGAGGCCATTAAAAAATCGGCTTTTATGCGCTCTAGTGAGTTTTCAGGTAAGTTTTCTTGGTAGTATTCGTCGGCTTCTTCTAGGTAGTTTTTAGCCTCACGATATTTTTTAGAACTAAACTTTTTAGCCAGTAGCGTTGCAGCTTCAAGTTTCATGTCGGCTACAAACTTAGGGTTATTTTGTGTTTTAGCTATACCTATTACTTCTTCTAAAAAGTTAGCTGCTTTGTAAGCTGATGTTGTGTAGTTAGCTTTTCCGAGCAGTGCATCAACTGTTTCTATTGATTGTTTGCCGTGATTAGCCGCTAAAATAGTATGGGCTTCATCATAAAGTGCAAAACGTTGTTCGTTTAGCTCATCGCCGTAGCCTTTAATAGCTTTAGCGTAGTTAATAGCTAAGTTAGCGGTGTTATCTGAGCTTTCACCATAAACAGCTTTACCTGATGTGTAAGCAAGTTTGGCAGTTTGTTGTACGTTTTTGTCTGCTTTAACTGCTGCTAAATAGCTTTGGTATGCTTGGTTAAATACCGTTTGAGGATCGCTTGCTTGGCTTGCAAGTACTGTAGTACTTAAAGTGGTTGCGCTTAAAGCAGACAAACTTAAACCTATAAATAAAGCGAGTTGCTGACGTTTCATAATAATCCCTATCGTTGTTTAAAATACAAAATACCAAACGTGCCTGTAGGTGTCACTGATTAAGGTAAATCAACGTAAATAATATTGGCGGTTATTTGTATTAATTTATTGCTTAACAATCATTGAAAATAACGCCTGTCGTCGCCATATAATTGCCATAAACAGTCTTGTACTACGGTGTATTTATCCTATTTTGTGATACTATCACTTTATTGTCGTGTCGTAGTTATTTAAATATTTGGATTTGTCGTGGCGCAAGTAAGAGCAAGAGTCCAGCTTAAAGTTGGCAGAAATAGTGATATCCCTGCAGAAATAATCTCATTTACTGATTTAAAAGATGGTAAAGAACATATTGCTATGGTGTTTAACAACGCTGATACAGAGCAAGATGTACCGCTTATTCGTATGCATTCTGAGTGCCTAACGGGCGATGTATTTTACTCATCGCGTTGTGATTGTGGTGAGCAGCTAAATGAATGTATTGAAATGATGCACGAGCAAGGCGGTATTTTATTGTATTTACGCCAAGAAGGCCGTGGCATTGGTTTATACAACAAAATAGACGCTTACGTATTGCAATCGCAAGGTATGAACACCTACGAAGCTAATAATCATTTAGGCTTTGCTGATGATTTACGTGACTTTTCGGATGCGGTATTAATGCTCAATGCGCTTAATTTAAGTCACGTTAAATTAATGACTAATAATCCTAAAAAGCTTAATGCATTAAAAGATGCCGGTATTAATGTTGACTCGGTTGTGGGCACACATGCGCACATTAAAGCGGGTGTTGCGGGTAATAAATCGTACCTAGAAACAAAAATTAAGCATGGCGCGCATATGTTAGATATTAAGAAAATTAAAAAACCTTAATCATTTAATTACGTTTCGTCTATTAATCCCCCCTCACGCCAAGTTATACTTGGCGTGTTTCGTTTTAAATTAAGAGCAAGTATGTCTACACAATTACGAATTTTTAAAGCCGATGCAGGGCTAAAGTGGTTAAAAGCCGGATGGCTTATTTTTAAAACCCAGCCAGCAACCTTTATTTTTATGCATTTATTTATTGGCATTGTAGGGCTGCTGTCTTTATTTTTACCGCTGCTGCAAGTAGTAGCAGCTCTCGCCACGCCATTTTTAACCGCAGGGTTTTACCAAGCGGTGCTTAGTAAGCAACAGGGCGGAAAAATTATGCTAGCCGATATTCTCAAGCCATTTACGGCTAAGGGAAATCGTTTAGGGTTATTGCGTTTAGCACTTTATCAAATGGGTGCGGGTATTTTAATGGCGTTACTTGCTAATGGCTTATTTGCCGATGCAGTGGCTGTTATGAGCCAACCAGGACTTGATCCAAACGTGGCGCTAGAACAAATGCTTGAGAGTATTTCGGGCGCGAATGTAATTTTATTTTTTATGGCAATGCTAATTTATTTAACGGCATTTGCGTACGCTGTGCCACTTGTTTATTTTAGTAAAGAAACACGCATTTTAACGGCGCTTAAAAAATCGTTAATGGTGTTTTATCATAACATTTTGCCACTTGGCGTTTTTGGCCTTATTTGCGCATTATTTATGGCGCTTTCGATGTTCTTATCGTTCTTACCACTGTTGATTTTAATGCCGATTTGCTACATTAGCTTTTTTGTATCTTATCAAGCCATTTTTATGCCTGTTGTACCATTAAGTGACGACATTAATGTTAAGCCACTTAGCAGTGAAACAAGCGGACGTTTTGACGCTTAATGGATGATAAATTAAAGCAAAAACTAAAAAACTATGTACTTTGGTTACTAGGGCGCCAAGAATATTCGCGTCGTGAGTTAACGCTCAAATTACAGCAAAAAGAAGCGACAGAAGAGTTTATTGAAACGCTGCTTGATTGGTGCGAAAAGCACAATTTTATTAACGAGCAGCGATACTGTGAAGGCTTTGTAAGAAAACACATATTTAAATGCCACGGGCTTAAGCGAATACAAAGCGAAGCTATGGGCAAAGGGATTGATCGTTCGCTACTTGAAATGGTAGTTGAAGAGCTTGAAATAGATTGGTTTGAGCTTGCGCAGGATGCGTACAATAAAAAATATTCGAATACACCGCCAGACCTCGATTACAAAGATAAAGCTAAGCGCGTGCGCTACTTAATGTATCGGGGTTTTAGCTACGATGAAATTAATTTTGCAATGCAAGCACAGTAAATACAGGTGAGACTTTCAAATGCAGCACATGACTACCGCACAAATTAGGCAACAGTTTTTAGACTTTTTTGCCAGCAAGCAACATCAAATAGTACCTTCTAGCTCGCTTATTCCGGGTAACGATGCCACGTTGTTATTTAACAACGCCGGCATGGTGCAATTTAAAGATGTATTTTTAGGCGCAGAAAGCCGCCCTTATACACGTGCGACAAGTTCGCAGCGCTGTGTACGTGCTGGTGGTAAGCATAACGATTTAGAAAACGTAGGCTACACTGCTCGCCACCATACATTTTTTGAAATGTTAGGTAACTTCAGCTTTGGTGATTACTTTAAGCAAGACGCGATTAAGTTTGCGTGGGAGTTTTTAACTGAGGTTGTTAAATTACCTCAAGAAAAACTGCTTGTTACTATTTATCACGATGATGAAGAAGCGTTTGAGTATTGGTCAAAAGATATTGGCTTAAGTGAAGATCGTATTATTCGTATTGCGACCTCTGACAACTTTTGGTCTATGGGCGATACCGGTCCATGCGGTCCGTGTTCTGAAATATTTTATGACCATGGTGAGCATATTTGGGGCGGACCTCCGGGCACTCCCGAGGAAGATGGCGACCGTTTCATCGAAATTTGGAACCTTGTATTTATGCAATACAACCGTCAAAGCGACGGTACTATGTTGCCTCTACCTAAGCAATCTGTTGATACGGGAATGGGCCTTGAGCGTATTTCTGCAATTTTGCAGGGTGTGCATTCAAACTACGAAATCGATTTATTCCAAGGCTTAATTGCAGCAGCTGCAAGTGTAACTAACGCGCAAGATATGGACGATAAGTCACTACGCGTAGTGGCGGATCATATTCGTTCGTGTGCGTTTTTAATCTCTGACGGTGTTATGCCATCTAACGAAGGTCGCGGTTATGTATTGCGTCGTATTATTCGTCGTGCAGTACGTCACGGTAATAAGTTAGGTGCTAAAGGCGCGTTTTTCTATAAATTGGTTGCTGCACTTATTGAGCAAATGGGTCAAGCGTACCCAGAACTTGCTAAGCAACAAGAAATTATTGAAAAAGTACTGCGCATTGAAGAAGAACAGTTTGGTAAAACACTTGAACGTGGCTTAGCTATTTTAGAAGAAAGCTTAAGTGACCTTAAAGGCGATATTATACCGGGCGACTTAGTATTTAAACTTTACGATACGTATGGTTTTCCAGCTGATTTAACGGCCGATGTTGCGCGTGAGCGCCAGATGACGATTGATCATCAAGGCTTTGAAGAATGCATGGCTGTACAACGTAAAACAGCGCAACAAGCAGGTAAATTTGGTGCTGATTACAACGAGCAATTAAAATCAGAAAAGCACACTGATTTTAAAGGCTATGATAGTAATCATTACCGTGGCACTGTGGTAGAAATTTTTGCCGGTGGCGAATCGGTATCGTTACTTGAAGATGGTCAACAAGGTATTATTGTTTTAGACCGTACTCCGTTTTACGCTGAATCAGGCGGCCAAATTGGTGATAGCGGAACAATTACTGTTGCCGGTGGTGAGTTTAATGTAACGAATACCACTAAATTGGGTAATGCTTTTGCTCATCATGGAACAGTTCAAGGACGTATTGGCGTTAACGATAAAGTGGATGCGACTATTGACGATGCGCGCCGTGACAGTATTAAGAAAAACCACACCGCTACGCATATTTTGCATGAAGCACTGCGTCAGCTTTTAGGTGAGCACGTATCGCAAAAAGGCTCACTTGTGCAGCCAGATCGTCTGCGTTTTGACTTCTCACATTTTGAAGCGGTGACCAAACAAGAACTGCGCGAAATTGAACGCGTAGTGAATGACGAAATTCGTCGTAACTTTGCTCTTAACACTGAGCTAATGGCAATTGATGATGCTAAAGCCAAAGGTGCAATGGCACTGTTTGGCGAAAAGTACGATGACGAAGTACGCGTTGTGACTATTGGTGATTACTCAATCGAGCTTTGTGGTGGTACACACGTAGAGCGTACGGGTGACATTGGTTTATTCAAAATTGTATCTGAAAGCGGTATTGCTGCTGGTGTTCGTCGAATTGAAGCGGTAACAGGTGCAGAGGCAATTGCTTATGTAAGCGAGCAAGAGCAACAATTAGCTGATGTTGCAGCGCTTGTAAAAGGTGACAATGCGTCAGTGCTTGAAAAAGTAACTGCCTTACTTGAAAAGTCGAAAGGGCTTGAAAAACAAGTTGCCCAGCTTAACGATAAGTTAGCAAGTGCGGCGGGTGCATCTTTACTTGATTCGATTGTTGAAATTAACGGCGTTAAGCTACTTGTAGCAAATGTTGAAGGTACTGAATCTAAAGCACTGCGCGGTATGGTTGATGACCTTAAAAACAAAATTGGCTCAGGTGTTATTGCACTGGGTGTTGCCAGTGGCGACAAAGTAAGCCTAATTGCTGGTGTTACTAAAGACTTAACAGGCAAAGTAAAAGCCGGTGAGTTAGTTAACCACATGGCAGGCCAAGTAGGTGGTAAAGGTGGCGGTCGTCCAGATATGGCACAAGCTGGTGGTAGTGAGCCACAAAACCTTGCTGCTGCACTAGATAGCGTTACAGCTTGGTTAACTGAGCGTACTTAAGCCTAAGTGGCGCTTATTGTTCAAAAATTCGGTGGCACTTCGGTCGGCTCAATAGAGCGAATTGAAGCAGTCGCCGACCTTGTTGTAAAAACCAGACAACAAGGACATCAAGTGGTTGTGGTGCTCTCGGCTATGTCGGGAGAAACCAACCGCTTAATTAATCTCGCCAAACAAATCGATACTCGCCCGAGTAGCCGTGAACTAGATGTACTAATTAGCACCGGAGAGCAGGTTTCTGTATCACTACTTGCTATGGCTATTATAAAACGTGGCCACTCTGCTGTGAGCCTATTAGCCGATCAAGTCAATATTTTAACCGATAACATGTTTGGTAAAGCTCGTATTGCAGAGGTTGCTGCTACGCGTTTAAAGCATGAGCTTGAGCATAATCGGATTGCTATTATTGCTGGGTTTCAGGGGCGTGATGTTGAGGGCAACATTACAACGCTTGGGCGCGGCGGCACCGATACATCGGCTGTAGAAATAGCAGCGGCTATAAAAGCTGACGAATGCCAGATCTATACAGACGTTGACGGCGTATATACTACAGATCCTCGTGTTGAACCTAACGCGCGCAGAATGAGCCAAGTTACCTTTGCCGAAATGCTAGAGCTGGCAAGTTTAGGGGCGAAAGTTTTGCATATTCGCTCAGTAGAAGCCGCAGGAAAACATAATGTGCCACTTAGGGTGCTTTCGAGCTTTAATCCCGATGAAGGTACATTAATAAGTTTTGAGGAGAACGATATGCCAAGCAAGGTTGTATCGGGGATTGCGTTTAATCGTGACGAATGTTTAATTAAGGTACAAGGTGTGCCAACGGGCACGCAATATCTTTCAAAAATATTGAAACTTTTTGCCGAAAATGGCATCGAAATAGATATGATTAATCAAGTTAATCATAACTTTGAAAAAATAGACTATGCCTTTACTGTGCACTCGAATGATTATCTGCAAGCACTTGAATTATTGAGTGAAGATCAAACTCAGCTCGGTGCTCAAAATATAAGCGGATTGCAAGCAGTAGCTAAAGTTTCTGCTGTTGGCATGGGTATGAAATCACATTCTGGTGTCGCTAGTTTATTTTTTGATGCATTAGCGCAGGAAAATATTAATGTGGTTTTAGTCTCGACTTCAGAGATTAAAATTTCAGTTTTAATAGATGAAAAGTACCTAGAGTTGGCTGTTCGTGCATTACACAAAGCATTTTTAACAGAAAATGGATAGATTGCGAGTTTTTACTTACTTTTCAGTCTAATTTTCATTAGTATGTTTAAGCGGAATCTTATAATTTTTATTGGAACATGGGAGCAAGAGAATGCTAATACTAACTCGTAGAGTAGGTGAAACCCTAATGATTGGTGACGAAGTAACAGTTACTGTTCTAGGTGTTAAAGGAAATCAAGTTCGAATCGGTGTTAATGCACCAAAAGACGTATCAGTGCATCGTGAAGAGATTTACATGCGCATACAAGCTGAAAAGTCGAACCCTAATCCGGGCAATGCTTAATCAACACGTATACGTAGTTGAGTAATTAACTCAACTAGTCAAAAGCCACTCACTGAGTGGCTTTTTTGTTTATAAAAGCGAGTGTTTCTGGGGTTAATATTTGTCTTGAAATATACTGCATGCCGCTTTTATTTTTAATAATAATACCTTGCTGCGTATCTATTACTTCGCTTATGTCTTGCCAAGTTAGCTGAAAGCTTTTGTAATGATTAGCTGATTTAATACCTTCTTCATCAAAGGTAAGTGTTACTTCTGAGCCTGATGCTCTGCTGAGCATTTGTCTGGTTACCCACCAAGGTCTGCGATAGTAAAAAGCGACGCACTCTAGTACACCTAGCATGATCATAAACGATCCTAAGTAATGATCGTTTAAAACATAAATGCCAAATAAACCAAGCGCAACCAGTAGTACAAGTAAAAAGTACTTAGGTTTGGCGCGTTTACTGTACGGGAGTGACTCATCAAAGCACTCATAAAAGTAGGGTTTATCTAGCGTGTAGGTTGTTGTAAATGCCATATTGCCTTGCTTTAAATATCGTTTTTTTTATTTTAACAAGCTAACCGCTAAATGAGCAGCTTTATAGTCAGTGATTTTATTACAGACACAAAAAAACGGCCCTAAGGCCGTTTTTTAGCGATAAAAGAAGAATTAACAGTTAGTTTCTTCAGCGTTTACGCCTTCTTTAACATTTTCACATGCATCTTCTACTTTGTTTTGCACGTCAGTTACTGCTTCGTCAATACGTTCGCCTGCGTCTTCTGCATGGTTGTCTTCACAACCCATGATGAAAAAACTTGCGAATAGACCGATTAGTGCTGCTTTTACAGTTGTTGAATTCATAATGTAATTCCTTGTAAGTATTAATTAAATTTTAGTGTGTTAGTTGAATGCTTTATCTACCTGGGCGATTTACCACGTAGTGCACCTGAAACTAATGAAATCACTAAAAGTACTAAAAAGATAAAAAATATAATTTTTGCTATACCAGCTGCGGCACCTGCGATGCCACCAAAACCTAACACTGCAGCGATTAAAGCAATAACTAAAAATGTAATTGTCCAGCGTAACATTGTTTTCTCCTTGGTTATCAAATTTGCTCATAATAACTAATGCCAGTTACATGCCAAAGTTTATTTTTTATTAATATCAATAGCTTATGTTTTTTGGTTATGTTTTTAGTTATTTGTTAGTTAGTAACTTTTACGCTTTGTTATGTAAGTTATTCACACTGTTACAAATTGCTGGCAAAAATCCACTGAGAATATTTTTTTGGTAAGACCAATTAACAATTAGTGTGTGTTTTTGTACTTATTATAAAGTTTGGTGTGTATTTTTATTAAGTTGAATAGTTAATTAACAACTTCTATATAACTATTAGCTATAGTCGTTATTTCCTACGTGTATTATATGGCGTATGGTTGCTGGGTTATGGCATGTAAATAAGTTGAGTGTTATGTTGTTTATAGTTTAATTGGTTTTACCAATTTACAAGATGTAGACAAAGCGACTAGTTTTGTTATCATCCAGTGAATAAATATTTAATTAAATCGATTTTTTATTTTCGATATGGGTTTCAAGGGGGAGAAAAATGGATATAGGTGCTCTACTCACAACGGCTGGTAGCTTAATGCTAACTGGTATGGTTGGGGTGTTTGTATTTCTGTCGATATTAATTGGTGCAGTAACGCTTATGTCTAATTTGGTGACGCGCTTTAGCGAACCAGAGGCATCACCAGCTAAATCACCGTCTTTTAAATCTCAAGGTGTGCCTAATGAGCACATCGCTGCTATTAGTGCTGCCATTGCTCAGTACAAATCAAATAACAAATAAGGGGCACACACATGGCTAAATTAAAATTAACAGAATTGGTATTACGCGATGCGCACCAATCATTGCTCGCAACACGTATGCGCCTAGACGATATGCTACCTATTGCTAGCAAGCTAGATGATGCAGGTTATTGGTCTATTGAATCGTGGGGCGGTGCTACATTTGATTCGTGTATTCGTTATTTAGGCGAAGATCCTTGGGAGCGTATTCGTGCGCTTAAAAAAGCGATGCCTAATACTAAACAACAAATGCTATTACGCGGTCAAAATCTATTGGGTTACCGCCATTACGCTGATGACGTAGTTGAAAAATTTGTAGAACGCGCACATAAAAATGGCGTTGACGTATTTCGTATATTCGATGCAATGAACGATGTACGCAACCTTGAAACAGCTATTAAAGCGGCTATAAAAGTAGGCGCACATGCTCAAGGTACTATTTCGTACACAGTTAGCCCTGTTCATACGCTTGAAATGTGGCTGACTCTTGCTAAGCAATTAGAAGATTTAGGTTGTCACTCAATTTGTATTAAAGACATGGCGGGTTTATTAAAGCCATACGATGCTGAAAAACTAATTAAAGCACTTAAAGGAACTGTATCGGTTCCTATTGCTATGCAGTGCCATGCTACAACTGGTTTAAGTACTGCGACTTATCAAAAAGCGATTGATGCAGGCATTGATATGCTTGATACCGCTATTTCATCTATGAGTATGACTTACGGACACACTGCTACTGAAACTATTGTATCGATAGTTGAAGGTACCGAGCGCGATACTGACCTTGATTTAAATCACCTAGAAGAAATTGCTGCTTACTTTAGAGATGTACGTAAAAAATATGCGGCATTTGAAGGTAGCTTAAAAGGGGTTGATGGTCGTATTTTACTAGCTCAAGTACCTGGTGGCATGCTTACAAACATGGAAAACCAACTTAAAGAGCAAGGCGCGGCAGATAAGCTTAATGAAGTTTTACTTGAGATCCCACGTGTACGTGAAGATCTTGGCTTTTTACCTTTAGTAACACCCACGTCGCAAATTGTAGGTACTCAAGCTGTACTTAACGTGCTAACCGGTGAGCGTTATAAAACAATTACTAAAGAAACTGCTGGCGTATTAAAAGGTGAATATGGCTTAACACCAGCACCAATGAATAAAGAGCTACAAGAGCGTGTGCTTGATGGAGCTGAGGTTATTACTTGTCGCCCTGCAGATAACATTGCACCAGAGCTTGCAACGCTTGAAGCTGAATTATTAAAAGAAGCGCAAGAGCAAGGTTTAACACTTGCTGATGATCAAATTGATGATGTACTAACTTATGCATTGTTTCCACAAGTTGGTTTGAAGTTTATTAAAAACCGCAACAACCCAGGTGCATTTGAGCCTATTCCTACCGTTGAAGATAAGAGCAATAAGGCAGCACCAAAATCGGGATCAAATAATAACAGCGTTAAAGCTGAGCAATACAGCGTAAAAGTAGATGGTAAAGTTTACGACGTAGTAGTGGCGCAAGGTGGTGAACTTAAAGAAGTAACCTTAAAAGACTCTGAGCACATTCCCCAGTCGGCTTCGGTAGCATCAGGCGAAACGCTTAACGCACCTCTAGCCGGTAATATTTTTAAGATTAAAGTAAAAGCTGGGCAGGTTGTTAACGAGGGCGATGTAGTGATTATTATGGAAGCCATGAAAATGGAAACTGAAATACGCGCTACGCATACCGGAACAATTGCTGAAGTGTTAGTTAGTGAAGGCGATGCTGTAACTACCGGCGACGCTATGATTGCATTAGCTTAGGAGTAAATAGAGGATGGAAGGTATTTTAAACCTCTGGAATGCGACAGGCATTGCTAACTTTACAATCCCATCGTTAATAATGATTACGGTAGGGTGTTTATTACTGTTTTTAGCGATAGCTAAAGGCTTTGAACCACTATTATTACTACCTATTGGTTTTGGTGCGATTTTAACAAATGTACCAGTGGCAGGTTTGTCAGACCCTGGTGGGCTTTTGTACTACGTTTATTATGTGGGTATTGATACGGGAATTTTTCCGTTATTGATATTTATGGGAGTAGGGGCGCTAACCGATTTTAGTGCGCTTATTGCTAATCCACGTATGTTGCTATTAGGTGCGGCTGCACAGTTTGGTATTTTTGCGACTCTGTTTGGCGCGATATTATTAAACTATGTGCCAGGCTTTGAGTTTACTTTACAGGATGCATCGGCTATTGCGATTATAGGTGGAGCAGATGGACCTACTGCAATATTTTTAGCGTCAAAACTGGCACCAGATTTACTTGGTGCAATAGCGGTAGCCGCATACTCATACATGGCACTTGTGCCAATTATTCAGCCGCCAATTATGCGTGCGTTAACAACACCAGAAGAACGTAAAATAAAAATGCCAGAGCTTCGTAAAGTATCTAAAAAGGAAAAGATTATTTTCCCTCTTATGGTGCTTAGCTTAACGGCTATGTTTTTACCGGCTGCTATACCGCTGGTAGGTATGTTTTGTTTAGGTAACTTAATGCGAGAGTCAGGTGTTGTTGATAGATTAAGTAACAGTGCTCAAAACGAAATCATCAATGTTACAACTATATTTTTAGGCTTAGCTGTAGGCTCAAAGCTTGCTGCAGATAAGTTTTTAACTGTTGAGACGATTGGTATTTTAGTACTTGGCGCACTCGCGTTTGCAATTGGTACGGCATCTGGCGTATTTATGGCAAAAGGACTTAATCGCATATCTAAAACACCTATAAACCCATTAATAGGGGCGGCAGGTGTATCGGCTGTGCCAATGGCGGCACGAGTAGTAAACAAAGTAGGCCTTGAAAGTAACCCTCATAACTTTTTACTTATGCATGCAATGGGACCAAATGTTGCGGGCGTTCTTGGTAGTGCAGTTGCTGCGGGTATTTTATTAGCACTTGTTGGTTAAATTAATTTTAATCAAACCGATTAGCGCAGTTTACTGCGCTTTTTATTGTTCTTAATTTCTTCGCCGCTAAATGGTTTCTTGTTCAGCGCTTTTTGTTTACAGTAACAGCTCTTCAAAATTTTAAGGATAGTTATCATGCTTCACACACCTTTAGCAAAGCACTTACCTCATGTTAGTAAACTTGTATTCGGATGCATGGGTCTGGGCGGCGGTTGGAATAAAGACGCAATTACTGATGCACATGTTAAGCAAACTCATGAATGTATAGATAATGCTATTGAAGGTGGCATTAACTTTTTTGACCATGCTGATATTTATACTTTTGGTAAAGCTGAGCAGGTTTTTGGTAAAGCATTAAGTGAGCGACCAGAGCTTAGAGAGCACATGTATATTCAATCTAAGTGTGGGATTCGTTTTGAAGATGACTTAGGACCAAAGCGCTATGATTTTTCATCAAAGTGGATTGAGCAATCAGTTGAAGCATCCTTGAAGCGATTAAATACAGAGTATTTAGACGTACTTATGCTACATCGTCCTGATCCTCTCATGGAAGTTAACGAAATTGCTCGTATATTTAGTTGCTTAAAAGAAAGCGGTAAAGTGCGCAATTTTGCAGTATCTAATATGCAGCAGCACCAAATGAATTTTTTACAACACGCACTTGATATGCCTATTGTGGCTAATCAAATTGAGGCTAGTTTGCAAAAGCATCAGTTTGTTGATGAAGGTGTATATGCCGGTAACAGTGACGGTAAAGATCTTAATTTTACACCAGGTAGTATTGAGTACTGTCGCCATTTTGAAATTCAAATTCAAAGCTGGGGCAGTTTATGCCAAGGTTTATACAGTGGTAGTGATTTATCAAACGCATCGCAGGCCGATATAAACACCAGTCTTTTAGTTAATAAACTGGCTGCACTTTATGATACTTCTGCTGAGGCGATTGTAATTGCCTGGTTACTTCGCCACCCCGCATCTATTCAGCCTATTATTGGAACAACTAATGCCAAGCGTATTAAAGCCTCTTGTGATGCTGTCAACGTAGAGCTAACTCGTGAGCATTGGTATGCACTTTATGTCAGCGCTAAAGGGCATGAGTTACCATAAGTAGGGCGCTAATATGAATATATTCGTTATTTTAATTGGATTGTTTGTCGCGCTGGCGATACTCATTCCATTACTTGAAAAATATCAAAGTAAAATAGGGCTTGATGGCGCAACCAAATACAGTAAATATATTTGGCCGCTAGTGATGGTATCTTTAGTTATTCAGCTCATTTATGTATTAATGAATTGATGGTTTATAGCGTATACAAAAAAGCCTTTGCAGATTTAACCTGCAAAGGCTTTTTTAATGTTTATTAATAAGCTTTATTTTAGTGCTAACTGTAGCTCGCGATTGCGCTCAAGTTGGGCAATAAAGTTATCTGCAATCGGTTTAAACTTAGCAAGTTCTGAGCGAGGTAATGGCTCTGACTTAGGAAGCTTAACGGTTTTAGGATTACGGTGAACGCCATTTACTAAAAACTCATAATGTAAATGCGCGCCAGTAACACGACCAGTAGAACCTACAGTACCAATTTGTTGGCCCTGTTTAACTTTTTGGCCTGTTTTAACTAGTTTCTTATTTAGGTGTAAGTACTTAGTTACATATTGTGTGCCATGGCTGATAAATACGTAGTTACCGTTGTACTTGCTGTAACCCGCTTTTACTACCTTACCGTTACCTGATGCGACTACTGGTGTGCCAGTGCGTGCTGCAAAGTCGATACCACGGTGCGCTCTAACTTGCCCAGTAACAGGATGAAGTCGCTTAGGATTAAAGCTAGAACTAATATACTTAAAGCTTACAGGTGCACGTAAAAATGCTTTTTTCATGCTACGCCCTTCAGGCGTATAAAAATTGCCGTCGGTATGGCGAATCGCTGCAAAGCGCTGACCTTGGTTTACAAATTCAGCGGCAATAATTTTACCGGTACCAATAAACTCGCCATCAACATAATGAGACTCGTAAATTAAGCCAAATAAATCGCCTTTACGAATATCATTTGCAAAATCAACATCCCAACCAAATATGTCAGCAAAGTTCATTATTTGGCGCTCGCTTAAACCTGCCGCAATTGCTGAAGTCCAAAAGTTATTAGATATTTCGCCGCCAGCGGTTTTAGTTAGCGTTTCAATTTCTTTACTATCGATAGCTGTATCGTAATTACCTTCGTCGTTTAAGGTAACAAATAAAGTATCTGTTTTTGAAATTACATAACGCAGTTGAGCCAAAGAGCCATCTTCAGCAGTAGCAAAACTGAGTACTTCACCTGGATGAATTTTAGTTAGCTTGCGAGTCTCTGCATTAGTGTTAATTAGTTTATGAAGCGTTTGAGCTGAAAAACCAGCACGCTTAAAGATAATTGCTAAATTGTCGCCATTTTTAACTTTATGATCGACAAAGTCGTATTCTGGTAACTTTTCTGCTGCTTGCTCTGAATTTAGCTCAGTTAATTTTTCGTTGTCATCAACTTTAACTTGTAACTCATAGCGCTTACCAATTTCTAGTGCATTTGCACTATTGTCTTTGGATGCAGTGGCTTTTTCAGAAGGAAGAAAGGCTAAGCCAACAATAGCAGAAACCAAACCTAGAATAAGCAATTTGTGTTTTTTGGGGAGCGTGTGAACCACGTGAACCATAACGTGCCTTTTTCTGCTGTCAAGATAATAAATACGTAATATTGCAGGATATACTTAATAATGTGCGAATACTAGTGTTTTGTAGATTTAAACTACGCTAAAATCAAGGGTAGAAAGCCTTTTTTAACGTCCTATCTAACTAAGACTCAATTCATTTAGTTTAGTTGCCCTAATAACTTAAAAAGTTATTTTAATTAGATAGAAATTTGTTATGTTAGCTACATATATATGTTCGGTTTAAACCTTAATAAAAACCGTGATTACAAGTAACTAGTCGCCCCTTCGTAGGCAGAATTTTGGAGTAATACAAAGTGGATTTACAAACCGCTCTAGCAGAGATAAAACGCGGTGCTGAAGAAATATTAATTGAAGACGAACTAGTTGAAAAACTAAAGTCGGGCAAAAAGCTAAAAATAAAAGCAGGCTTTGATCCTACAGCACCTGATTTACACTTAGGGCACACTGTACTAATTAATAAAATGAAAACCTTTCAGGATCTAGGTCATGAGGTTATTTTCTTAATTGGTGACTTTACTGGCATGATTGGCGACCCAACAGGTAAAAACGTAACGCGTAAACCACTTACTCGCGAAGACGTATTAGCCAATGCTGAAACATATAAAGAACAAGTATTCAAAATTCTCGACCCTGCTAAAACCACTGTTGCATTTAACTCTACTTGGATGGAAAAGTTAGGCGCTGCAGGTATGATAAAACTTGCTGCAAACCAAACCGTAGCGCGCATGCTTGAACGTGATGACTTTAAAAAGCGTTATGGCAGCGGTCAACCAATTGCAATTCATGAGTTTTTATACCCTCTGGTACAAGGTTGGGATTCGGTTGCACTAGAGTCTGATGTGGAGCTAGGTGGTACTGATCAGCGCTTTAACTTACTAATGGGTCGTGAGCTACAGAAAGTTGAAGGCCAAAGGCCGCAAACAGTATTAATGATGCCATTACTTGAAGGTACTGACGGCGTTCAAAAAATGTCTAAGTCACTTGGTAATTACATTGGTATTACTGATGTGCCAAACGATATGTTTGGTAAAATAATGTCAATTAGTGATGTGCTAATGTGGCGTTATTACGATTTATTAAGCGCGCTTTCTATTGAAGAAATTGCAGCTCAAAAAGAGCGTGTTGAGCAAGGTACTAACCCGCGCGATATTAAAATAGAGCTAGCTAAAGAGTTAATTGCTCGTTTTCATAGTGAATCTGATGCACAAGGTGCACATGATGATTTTATTCAGCGTTTTCAGAAAAAAGCATTACCAGATGAAATCCCTGAGCTGACAATCACTATTTCAGAAGATACTATTTTAATTGCTAACTTGCTTAAAGAAGCAAATTTAGTAGTTAGTACGTCAGAAGCAATGCGCATGATTAAGCAAGGTGCAGTTAAACTTAACGGTGAAGATAAAATCACTGATACCAAACTTGAAGTAGCAAAAGGTACAACGGCTATTTACCAAGTAGGTAAACGTAAGTTTGCAAACATCACTGTAGCTTAAATACAGTATGAAACTAAAAAACCAGCCTAGGCTGGTTTTTTTGTGCTTGTATATTGGGTCTGTAAATAGATACGAGGTAGTCACTAAATAGTCACTAAATCATTTTTAATATTTCAATACTTACAATTACTAACAACCAAAATGCACGGGCCTGATTTAACCTATTAATTATAACGGGCACATCCTCGGGGGTAGGTAGTCTATCAGTACCAATACGCATTTTATTAAAGCGAGTACCCAAATAAACCGCAGGCCCGCCTAGTTGTACACCAAGTGATGCAGAACATGTACTGAGTAGCCAACCAGTATTAGTTTGATAAAAGTGCCTGCCGTAATGTTTTATGTAGTGCATGCTTTGTTTGCTCGCTCTACTTGCTGCAATAGTTAAAGCCAGCAAGCGCATTGGAATATACTCAATAATAAACAAGAGAATTTTAAGCGGTTTTAAAAAGTAGCTATTTGGAGATATATCACTACGCCAGGCTTGTTGTATTAAAGTAAGTAATCGATAGGCGAGAGCAGCAATAGGGCCAAAGGCTAAAAATATAAATATAATTACGAAATAGTATCGAGCAGTGCGCAGTATTAAACTCTCAATTAATGCTTTGATAATACCAGGAGATGAAAGCCTATTAACTTCACGGGCAAGCAGTGGTTTTAGTAATTCGCGTGCCGTCGATTTTTGATTTTGTTTAGTTAGCTTTGCAATACGGAGCGCTTTTTTATCAATACTCTTACTTTCTAAGCATAAGTATAAAATAAGACCTGCGAGTAATTCAGGGTAAAAAGCAAACTCAAGCAATAACACTACTATAATGAGAATAACACTTAAAATGAGCGTGCTTGCGAGTATAGCTGCTAAATATTGATAGCTTTTAGGTTCTTTGCGTTTGTATATACGCTTGCCAATAGCACTAAAAACCGCGCTTAACGCTGTATTAGGATGATACCAGCTAACAAGAGGAATAAAGCGCTCAGCAAGGAGCGCTAGTATGAAGGCAATAAAGTCCAAGTGGTTTTGAACAATATTGCTAAGCATTTAAAGAGACACTGCAGTTAGCTTTTCTAAAAGTGCGACAACCATTTTAGATGAGTTGATTGATGCTGTTTCTAGGTATTCTTCAAATGATTGTGGTGACTCTTTACCTGCAATATCAGACATTGAGCGAATAACAACAAATGGCGTGTTAAGCGTAAAACACGTTTGTGCAATTGAAGCGCCTTCCATTTCAACGGCAAGCATTGTAGGAAAATCACTGCGTGCTTTATCAATACGTACTGGATCACACATGAAGGTGTCGCCAGTACAAATTAAGCCAACAAGTGTTTTAACATTACTGATTTGTTCGATTGTTTGTTGTGCTGCTTCTACTAATTTTGGGTGAGCTGCAAAGCCTGCTGGCATTTGAGGTACTTGGCCAATTTCGTAGCCAAAAGCAGTAACATCTACATCGTGGTGACGTACTTCTGACGAAATTACTACGTCGCCAACACTTAGTGATGGATCGAATCCACCGGCAGAGCCTGTGTTAATTACGCAATCAGGTTTGAAGTTATCAATCAGTAAGGTGGTTGCAATCGTTGATGCTACTTTACCAATACCAGATTGAACAAGTGTTACTGTGTTACCAGCCAATTCACCAGTATAAAAAGTGAAACCTGCTTTAGTTAAAATTTGTGGGTTTTGCATCGCTTCACGTAAAATTTTAACTTCTGGCTCCATTGCGCCAATAATACCAACATTCATAATGTTTAATTCCTGAGTTTGAATCACTTGATTATACGTGAAGTTAGTAATAAAAAACAAAAAAGCGAGCTTGTTTATGAGCTCGCTTTAAATACTTTTTAGGAGAGTATTTAATTTGGTTTTTAAATTTCAGCTAAAGCAGTTGTTTGTGCTTTAGCTTGAGAAGGTGAAAGTACCGCTGGCTTATGTGAGCGATTACGAACAGGGCGCTGCGTTTGTGTTGCTGCAGGCTTACCAAGTTTAAACATAATTGCATCGCGTACTTCAGAAGGACGGTAGCCCGATTTAACTTTCATACGAATATGTGGAATACCCGCAGACTCTAATGCACCGTTTACAAACCAATCGCGTTGAGCTTTGTGGCCATCTTTATTGGCATTGTTAACTAGGTCAACAGCCGCAACAATAGTTAGTTTTTCTTTGTCGATTAATACAAAGTCGAGTTGCTTATTTTTAGCTTTAGCTAAAGCAGCACGTTTAGATTTAACAGAAAGACCTTGCTTACAGTCAATAACGTCAATTAACTTAACGCGACTAACAACTTTATATTGATCGCCAACAGCACGCTCGAGAAGATTTAAAAAAGCGCCTTCAACCTGAGTAAAAACAGTTTGCTTGCGGGTAAAAGGATACGGGTTTCCGCCATCGTCATTAAATTTTGACGCAACAACAGAGGCCCCGACAACTAACACTAAGATTAATAATAAAGCGAATTCCATACGGTAACTCCATAACAACAAATTGACACTGCTCAAATAAAGCAATTTACGTGCCTAAAAAGTATGGGTTATAAAATAAATACCGTTTGTTTTAAAAGTAAAACTACGCAGCAATTAAGCTTTGTAGCCACTTTCAATGCCTTTAACCGCAATAGCTACAGCATCGTGTGCATGTAGTGATTCATAATGGTTTATTTGCAGCCAGTAGTCGCTGTAATTACCATCCTCCAGCAATGCTTTTATTTTACGTGCGGCATCTTCACAAAACATCAGGTTTTGACCATTTAAACGGGCAAATTCTTGCTCGTCTTCGCGTTTTACTGCCGCTTGTACAGGCGTTTTAAGTTCTGCTTCAAGGGTATTAATTAGCGTCACAACGTCAAATTCTTGAATATTGCTATCAAGCTTTACTTTTACGTTTGCAATAGAGCGCTGCGAGTGAGGTGTCGCTACAATACCTTGTGTAGTGCCTAGCCACTCGTGGACATCTTTTTGGCTTAAGGTTTCTTGATTAAACTTTTCGTTAAACGCATTTTGTATAAGCTGGCGCGCAAGTGCCGCAGAGCATGGGCACGTTGAAGAATAGGTAACATCTACGGTTAGCTCGTAGCTAATAATGTTATTTTCAATTGTACTGGTAAGTACAACTGGGTAGCTTTTCCAGCCCGCTTTACCACTTAATAGTGATTTACGGCGTAGCGGTAATTCAAATTTAAATTCAATTTGTGCTTTATCGCTTAGCCCTTCGTGGCTAGTTATAAAGGTATCGAGTGCTTGCGCTATTGTTTGCGGATTAACTTGCTGCTCGGTTGAAAGCAGGTCAAGTGCCAAAAATAGGCGTGACATATGAATGCCTTTGGCATCTTCTTTATGCAAATTAACAAATGCACGGGCTTTAGCGTTTACTGTTACCGGTGATAAGTCTCGCGATTCAAAAATAAATGGCAGTTCGATTTCGCCCATGCCAACCCAGTCTAATTTACCTGTTTGTAAAGCGGGTGCTGTGTCTGCTATATCTGGCATATTGGTTTGCATGTGCGCTACTCGTATTTGGAGATAATAAAGCGGGGCATTTTACACTAAATAATTTATTGCTGAAATGATGAGTTGAGGAGAGAAGCAAAATCAAACATGAAAAATTCTGTTTTTATCGCACAACATGAATATAGGGAGAAGAAAAATGCTAAAATCTGGGTAAATGGTATGTTTATACATGCGCATTGCCTTCTTTATATTTAAGCACACAGCTAAGAGATAAAATTACGTATGACCGATTATTCTTTGAGCCCATGGGCTCGGGTACTTTCCAGCTCAATAACGCGATTTGGTGAATTTAAAACCGCAGCTATTTGTTACACCTTATTTTTAACTGTATCTCTTATTTTATCGAGCATGTTTTATTATGTAGCGATTGGTGAATTGCATCTTGTTGATATTTTGGCTGTGGTGTTTTTTACTGCTGTGGTTTCCCCTTTAATTATAAGTGTATTGCTTAATTCAATTCGCCAATTAGATGCATCGTATGCTTATTTAGATAGCGCAACCAAACAAGAAAAGCTTCTAAATCAAACCTTAAAAGATAATATTAGTCGTCTAAATATTGAAATTGATGAACGTAAAATGGCGTTTCATGCCAAGCACCGTGCTATTGAAGAGTTACGACGAGAAATTGCTGAACGTAAAAAAACTCAACAAGAACTTGCTCAACAAAGTATGTTGCAACGCTCAATAGTTGATTCATCTCCTGATTTATTTTATTACCGCGATAACAACGGTGTATTTGCCGGTTGTAATAAAATGTTTGAAGAAGTAATGGGAAAATCAAGTAGCGAACTAATTGGCAAAACGGTTGAACAGATATTCCCGAGTCATTTTTTAGCTGAGGTTTTAGCAACCGATAAAGAAGTAGAGCAAAGCCATAAAGCGCTGACTATAGATGTAGGCTATGAAGTGGACGGTGAAACACGTTGGTTTGAGCTTCGTAAATTACCTTTTATAAATGATGACGGTGACTACATTGGTTTACTGGGTTTTGGTCGTGATATTACTAGCCGTAAAGAAGCAGCTCAAGCACTTGAAACTGCCTACAAAGATAAAGGTAAGTTTATTGCTACGCTAAGCCATGAGCTGCGTACTCCGCTTAATGGTATTGTTGGTTTAACACGAATGCTGCTTGATACTGATTTGAATAAGCAGCAGCGTAGTTGGGGTAATACTATTTTTTCGAGTGCTGAGACACTCGGTAATATTTTTAACGATATTATTGATTTAGATAAAATAGATAGAGATCAGCTCGATATAGCGACCAACTCTATAAATGTGTCAGACTTTATAAACGATGTAGTTAACTTTGCGGGTTTAATAGCAGAGCAGAAAGAACTTGAGTTTGATATTAAGCGCAATGGCATGCTTGATATTTATGCTCAGCTCGATCCAACTCGACTACGCCAAGTTGTTTGGAACTTAATTAACAACGCAGTTAAGTTTACTCAACAAGGAAAAGTAACACTCGAATGTAGCCGAGAAAATCGTGTAGAAGGCCCATGGTTAGTTATTAAGGTATCGGATACTGGTCAAGGTATTCCACCCGAGCAGCTTGCCCATATATTTGATATGTATTACAAAGCACCGGATTTAAAAGGGACTAACGCGATAGGCTCAGGTATTGGTTTAGCTGTAACCAAGGCACTTGTAAGTGCAATGAAAGGGATAATCACAGTCAATAGTACTGAAGGTGAGGGAAGTTGTTTTACAGTGCAAATACCGCTTAGTTTATGTATTGCACCTACAGAGCAAAGTTATGTTGGCCGAGGCTTGTATATTTTACTAGTGGAAGATGTGCCTCTTAACGCCGAAATTGCTACAAACTTATTAGAGCAACGCGGCCATGAAGTTTTATGGGCTGAAACCGGTGAGGATGCACTTTCGTTTGTTGAAACCGAAGATGATCTCGACTTAGTTCTACTTGATATGCAGTTACCAGATATAAACGGTGACGTGGTTGCTAAGCAAATACGTTCAGATAGCCATTTTGATAAATTACCAATAGTTGCTTTAACAGCTAATGTACGTAGTGCTGAAAAAGAGCTTGAGGGTATATCAATACAAGGCGCACTGGCTAAACCAATTAATACAGTCAAGCTTGATAAAATGCTGGCTGACTTATTTGGCATTAAGCAAAGTGAATGCTCAGAACCACAACTTAAAGTGAGTGAAGAAGCACTTGAAGGTATTGATGCACACCTATTAGATATTGAAACAATAGAAGACTTTGTAAATTCAATGGGTTTGGTCGTATTTAGGCGCAGTAGTCAGTTATTCGAAAAGCTAAGTCCACAATATCAGCAAGAATTACTTACTTCATTAACTGCCGGTGATAGAGAAGAATATGAATCAGTGGCACATAAACTTAAAGGTGCGGCTGGCTCAGTAGGTCTTAATGATGTGCAGCTTCATGCCAAAGTAATGGAGCATGGTGCAATAGATGAATCTGATGAAGTTTTAAAGAAGTGGTTAGATGTTCTAGCAGATAAAATAAATGAAGGACAAAAAGCCCTTCATTTATTTTTACAGCAATTAGAGTGAAACTAATTAGCTCTAATTAAGCGTCAATTTTACCAATGAAACGGTAACCTTCACCATGGATGGTGCTGATTAACTCTGACGTTGAGTTATCACTTTCAAAATGCTTACGAATTCGACGAATAGTAACATCAACAGTACGGTCATTTGCACGAAGCTCACGTCCTGTCATGTGTTTAATTAATTGCTCACGGCTAAAGATACGACCTGGAGAATCAAGCATTAAACGAAGTGCTCTGTACTCACCTTTTGGTAAACGCTTAGCGTCGCCATTTGGAGAAGTAAGACAACGGCTATTTTCATCAAGTTCCCAGCCGTTAAATGTAATAACACCATTTGTTTCTAGTGCTGACTCTTCACCGCCTAAAGCAGTACGAGTAATAAGGTTGCGAGCTCTAATAGTTAATTCACGTGGGTTGAATGGCTTAGTAACGTAGTCATCTGCGCCAATTTCAAGACCTAAAATACGGTCAACATCATTGTCACGACCTGTTAGGAATATAAGGCCCACTTTACGCTTTTGGCGTAATTCACGGGCTAAAATAAGACCGTTTTTACCAGGAAGGTTGATATCCATAACTACAAGATTAACGTCATCGTTATTTGTAAGCTTGTCATGCATATCATCGCCATCAATGGCTTCAATAACTTTGTACCCTTCAGCTTCAAATAAACTAACTAGGTTCAGTCGAGTTACGTCTTCATCTTCTACGATTAGAATGACTGGCGTTTGCATTATTAATTAACCTTTTGGAATATTTTATTTATAAAAAACCGGTGATGAACTTATAACCGATTACTAGAGATTATAGGATTATACCCATTTGTTAACAAGGAAAAAACAAATTGGATAAAAATAAAACAGCAGGGTGTCCAAAGTCTACTAAAAAGGGCAGTGCAAAAACTACTGTTTAATTGATATATACGTAGATGTAGTCATTTGAATCATAAAGTCGAAGCCATTTCCCTTTAATAATTGATACATCATTCAATCAAGCAAGGTATTTAAAATAATCAGACTAATTCAAAGCAAAACTATATCACTTTCTAACTTTTCATCAATATATGTGATACAGCAAAGATAAAAAAGTTCATAAATCGCTTGGTAATATTTATTTAAGGTAATTAAATAATGTTACGCGCTTATCACATGCCTCATTAATGAGGTCATTAAATGCTAATTCAAGGATAAATTTTAAATATATGTACTTTTTAGTGATCTTTATTTAAGGAATAGTAATTATAAAGCGAGCACCGTGTTCTTCTTCAAGATCAAACATAATTCTTCCACCAAGTGCCTGTGTTACTAGGTTGTATACCAAGTGCATCCCTAAGCCGCTTGCACCTTGTCCACGCTTTGAAGTTACAAAAGGGTCAAAAATTCTATTTTTAATGTTTTTATCAACGCCTTGGCCATTGTCAGAATAAACGATTGTTAATACCTTCCCTACCAGCTCTACGTCAAAGCGAATTTCGTTGTTTTCTTTACCTATAAATCCATGAATTACAGAGTTTATAAGTAACTGTTGAAACACCTGCTGTAGAGGTTCTGACTTACTGTGAATGATTAAGTCGTTCGGACAGTTAATAGTAACGATAGGCTTTTTAGACAGTAAATCAGATTGAATTGATGTTAAAACGTCAGTTATTAATGTATGTACATTAATATAGGTATTAACACCGTCGTCTTGGATTACGGCTACTTTTTTAAAGTTGGATATAAGGTCTGCGGCGCGATTTAGATTACGATAGATTAAATCTAAGTTTTCAATACCTTCATCTATAAATCGTTTTAAGTGGTTAGAGGTTAGTTTTTTATCATTAAAGCTTTGTTGTATATCTGCTAGCTTATCTCGTAGTAATGTAGAACCTGTAATACCAAGCCCTATTGGTGTATTCACTTCATGTGCAACACCTGCCACCATTTGCCCTAAAGACGCCATTTTTTCGTTTTCAACAATTTGTGTTTGATATTGGTGCATTCGCTCAAGGGTTGATAATAGCTCTTGATTTGCCTCTCTGAGAGCAATAGTTCGTTGACTTACTTTTTCTTCAAGACTTTGGTTGAGCTGTTTTATTTCTTGTTTATCTTTTTCGTGGCGCTCAAGCTGCTTTTTGGTACGTGCAAGCATGATATTTAAACTATTTGAAAGAGCGGTTATTTCTTTTACATCGGTTCCTGGCGCGCGTGTATCATAGTTATGATTTTTAGATACATCCTGCAATAGCATGCTTAGCTGTTCTATTGGCTTAGCTATACGTCTTTGAACTTTTATAGCAATAAAGTAAACAACTATCAAAATTAATAGCGTTAATAGCACATCTATTAATATTTTCCTTTCAATATAAGTTTCTAAGCTTTCGAGACTTCCTCGCATGTATACATAACCGACCAACTGTTCGTTATCGTAAATAGGGCGGGTTAGTTCAATATTATCGCTCGTAATTCGTGGTGTTTTTAGTTTATCAACACTGTCTATTCTTAACGGCACTGGAGGCGTTTTTTTTGCATTAAAGCTAATAAAAAAAACAGGTTTTTTTGATGCTTTTTCTATTGAATAAATATGTATGTTTTTGACAAGAGGGATGTTTTCAAATGACTTAAGGCGTTTTTCTTCTGTTTTTCTATCATCTTCAACTACTGATTTACCAGCATCAAAAGCTACAATTTCAGAAAGTATGACGAGTTTATTAATGATTAATTGCTTTTGCTCTTTTACGCTTAAATAAGTAGATATCGAAATAGATAGCGACAAGCAAATAGCTGTAATAAGCATAATTAAATTTATGAGTGCTTTGCGAATGCTACTTTGATGAACTTTTTTAGGCATTATTTCCACGGCTGGCGCATTTTAATCCCAGGTTCTAACAGGGTTGAACGATAATCATCGTCTAGCCCTGCCATTTTCTTTTTCCTCGCCATACTTGCTGATTTAGTTGTATCTCGCTTAAATAACGCCATGGCTATTTTTCTCATGACGTTAAACACAAGCGGTCCTTGCTTCTTACGTATTCTCGATTCATCTTCCCTAAAATTCATATCCAACATCCAATGCATACTTTCAACCTGCCAGTGGCTACGTACCGCATTGAGCGATTGCTCTGCATCTAGTGCCAACGAACTAATATACCAACGGGTTTCTATAGTGTCTGTACCCGCCGATTTATCGTGAACTTGTGCGGTGACTTGAATAACACTCTTTAAACCATACCATTGGTAAGTTTTGCCTAACCAACTTTTATCAATAAGTAATTGCTGACAAGTTCTTGTTTCAATGCGCCCATGCCCTGAGCTGATTTCGGCATGTTTATCATAGTTACTCTTGGTTAATCCTTCGCGCTCATTCTTATGCCACCAAGCTTATAATTCAATCTGCATACCCGAGTGGTTGCCCTTTAGCGCCAGAATATAATCCGCTTTCTGCTTAATTATTTGTTTAGCAATTTCTTGTTGGCACCCCATTGCATCAAGCGTGATAATACTATTTTCAATATCCAACAGGGTAAGTAATTCAGGAATTGCGGTGATTTCATTTGTTTTGCTATCAACGGCTGTTTGCCCTAACACTAATTGGTGTTGGCAGCTCCATGCGCTGACGGTATGTAAGGCACTTTTTCTATCTTTGGTTGTAAATGAACGACGTGCTGTTTTTCCATCAATGGCAATGATATCAGCACCAGTGGTTTCAATAAGTGATGATATCCAAGATTGAAATGAATGCTCTATTTCATCTGATTTTAACCGACAAATGACACGGGCAATGGTGTCGTGTCTTGGGATACCCTCTTTGAAAGCGCCATATTTTTTTAACCAATCAAGTTTTAGATGCCCAAAATCTTCAATATCCTCCCATCCTTCTGCGCCGGAGAGTACAGCACTAATGGCTAAGAGGAGAATATCGATAAGTTCATGCTTTTTACAGCGTTCAATGCGAGGATCGGTAATTGAATCAAAGTGTTTCAGAAAAGTAGCGCTCATATTAAGTGACCAAGGTGATTATAATGCCTTGATCTGATCGCTACTTGTTCTAGAAGTTCAATTTATAATGATCTTGCCGTGGATTGTCCTGTATAAACTACTTAATTTGATTGACTTGAGTGGGTTTCTTGACTACCATGTTTTTTAAAATTTTGATGTTAGAGTAAAAATGAAAAATACTTGGATTAGTTTGTTAGTAGTACTATCGATTGCATTGCAGTCGTTTGCTTCTGTGGCTAATTCAAATGAAAGTCATCAGATTGACTCTCTACATATTCAAACAGAACATTCCCATGATAGTGAAGATATTGAACTTTTCGATGAATCATCTGACACTGAACATAATATTAAAGATTGCCATCATTGTGGTCACTGTCAAGGCACTCACACACAGTGGGTTGCCAGTAATAAATCTACACTACAGACCCCTAAACTTATTATTACAAATCAATATTTTTATGCTGTTCATGTAGATAAAATATTCACTGAAGAACCTATACGCCCCCCAATCGTTTAATTTAGTTTTAAAGCTATATTCGTAACAAATTTATTCTTAACTAGCGCTTAATGTAGCCTAGTTGGTTTAGTTGCGGCATTTTATTATTAAATTAAGAGATTATTATGAAATTTTTCTCAGCAAAATCTACTGGAATCGCATTATTTATCGGCTTTTCAGCAAGTTTATCTGTTAGTAGCTTCGCTTTTGCTAAGCCAACGCTATCGAGTGACTGGCTCGATCGGCAAATCAATAAACACCCTGATATTGTCTCAGCACGTGAACTCATGAATGCTGAATTTTCCAAAGCACAGGGCAGTAAGTTACCACTTTACAACCCAGAACTATCGACAGGTTACGAGCGTGAAGGTGACGGAAATAATTACAATATTGGTATTAGCCAAACGATTGACTTGTGGGATAAGCAGGCTGTTAATGCTGCTATCGGCGATAAAATATTAACGGCGGCCAGTAAACAATTCACTTATGCGATAGAGCAGAAAAAAGCACAAGCCTTAAAAGCACTTATTAATTGGCAACTTGCCATGGATAAGTCGTCACTTGCTTTTGAACAAGAGCAACAGTTAGAAACCTTGCTTAAAATTGTAACTAAAAGGCAGAAAGCTGGCGATCTTGGTCAGGTTGATGCTGAGTTAACTTTCTTGAATTTGTCGCAAATGCTTAATAAAACGGCCCAAATACAAGCACAGTTAACACAAGCTCAAGCCAAGGTTAATGAGTTGTTGCCTGATTGGCGTCCTGATACACAAGCATATCCAGAGCAGGGCTTAGGCGTTACAAACTTTCAAGTAGCTGAGCAGTGGTTAACGCAGCACCCGCAAGTATTAGCCTCTCAAGCACTGTGGCAAATGCAAAAAAGTAAAGCTCAATATGCCATGCTTGAAACCAAAGCCGATCCTACCATTGGAATTAGTACCGGAAAAAATGATGTCGATAATGTTGTCGGAGTTACTTTTTCTATGCCGTTAAATATTCGTAATGATTACCAAGCTAATGCCAAAGCACAAAACCAACAAGCTATCGCCGCAGAAGCAAATTTTCGTTCAGTAATGCGTAAGCAAAAGTATTTGATACAGGCAAGTACTGCCTCACTAATCTCTAATAAAAAATACCTTGGCCGTTGGCAACAGTTAATGCAAGGACGCGGCGAACACAGCGCGCAGTTATTGCAAAAACAATGGCAAGTAGGTGATTTAAATACCTCGGATTATTTATTGGCATTACAACAAAGAGCGGAAGGTTTATACGCGGGCATTGAATTACAAGCCCAGTTCAAAATAAGCGAAGTGCAATGGCTACTCGATGTAGGCCAATTAAATGCGGCAACTAAGCTATTAAACTAAACCTATTATATCACTTTACGCGGCTTGATGAGCGTGAATTGTTACAGAATTTGGAATTAAAAATGAAAAATAAAATAACTGATAAAACATCTCATAAAATAGTGAAAAAAATAAAACTCATTACCCTAAGTAGTTTATTTACTGGCTTAGCTGTCGTGTCAACTACGGCATTATCATATAACGATGCCGCTCTAGAAAAAACGCCAGCAGTAGAGCAATCCATCGTATTAAAAACTGACCATGATCATGACTCTGAAAGTGAAGAAGTGCATGACGAAAGTGGTCATGAACATGGTAGTGATGAAAGCAAAGACGACCATGCTGCGGAGGAGAAATCTGATGACGGTCATGACCATGGTAGTGAAACAGCGAGTAAAGAAACAGCTGAAGAAGAACATGAAGAAGGCATAAGTTTTAGTCCAGAAAAAATGGCACTCGCCAATATCAAAGTGACTAACTTAAAGCCGGCAATTTTTGCTAAAAGTATCTATGCACCAGGAGAAATAAAAGCGAACGGTTATACCAGTTACATTGTCTCTTCACGTACTGAATCGGTAGTGATCAGTCGTCATGCTATTTTAGGTGAACATGTGACTAAGGGTCAGTCTTTAGTTACCTTATTTAGTGAATCAATGGCCGAAGCACAAGCACAATATCGTGTTGCTTACAGTGAGTGGCAACGAGCTAAAAAATTGGGCCTTGGCACCGTCAGTGAAAGCCGCCTATTAGCCAGTGAAACAGATTACATTTCAGCTTATGGTCGATTAACTGCCTTTGGTTTAACCAAAGCAGCCATTAAAGATATTGTAAAAAACAACTCATCAAATCTTGGTGAATATACCTTAGTCGCTCAGCGCTCTGGTGTGGTTTTAAGTGATGATTTCTCTCAAGGACAACGTGTGCCTGCCGGTGAAAAAATCATGGTATTGGCTGATGAAAAAGACTTATGGGTTGAAGCGCGTGTTTCGCCAAATAAAAAATTAAGTCTTCCTATTGGCACCATTGCAAAAGTTGAGTTTGCCGGGCAAGTGCATGTTGCCAAGGTCATTCAAGAAGCACATACCATTGATCCAAGTACGCGTACCCGAATCGTTAGACTGTCGGTTGAAAATACTGATGACAGTTTGCATTCAGGCATGTTTGTTAATGTAAATTTTCAGTTTGATACGCAAAGCCCTGTAATAGCAGTACCAGAAACAGCATTAATGCGTGGTGCCGATGGTGATTGGACGGTATTTGTTGAAGACCATCCTGGTGAATTTAAAGCCGTTGAAGTTGAATTAGGTCAGCCATTAGGCAATTACCGTCAAATTATCGGTATTGAGCCTAATACCCGTTTGGTAACAAAAGGTGCCTTTTTTGTTGCGTCAGAAATAGCAAAAGGCGGATTTGATCCGCACGGCCACTAGGGGAATAAGATTATGTTTAATAAAATAATTGATTGGTCGATCAATAATCGACTCTTAGTAATTATCGCCCTAATTGCTACTATGGCAGGCTCTGTTATGGTGATCCCAAAACTAAATTTAGATGCTTTTCCTGATGTAACCAATGTTCAGGTAGCGGTTAATACTGAAGCACCGGGCTTAGCCGCTGAAGAAGTAGAGCAGTTAATAACCTATCCCATTGAAGCAGTAATGTATGCGTTGCCTGATGTAGAGCAAGTACGCTCTATTTCAAAAACGGGTTTATCGGGTGTTACTGTTGTCTTTAAAGAAGGCACAGACATCTACTTTGCTCGCCAGTTAGTATTTGAGCGTTTACAAGCGGCAAAAGAGTTAATTCCGCAAGGCGTGGGCACACCAGCAATGGGACCTAACACCTCAGGTTTGGGTCAAGTTTTTCAGTATTTGTTAATTGCAGATAAAGATTCTGGTTATGATTCTATGACCTTAAGGAGCTTGAACGATTGGATAGTAAAGTTATTGGTTATGCCGGTAGATGGTGTTACCGACGTCTTATCTTTTGGCGGCAACGTCAGACAGTATCAAGTCAACATTGAGCCAAGTAAATTATTATCATATGAGTTAACGCAAGACGATATTGTTACTGCACTCGATAACAACAATGCCAATGTTGGCGGTTGGTACATGAACCGTGGACAAGAGCAATTAGTTATTCGTGGCACAGGTTGGTTTAATAGTGGCGAAGCAGGTTTAGCTGATATTAGACAAGTACCGGTTAAAACGGTTGATGGTACTGTGGTGACTATCGAAGATGTAGCCAAGGTTTCGCTGGGTAGTGAAATACGCCAAGGCGCAGTTACTATGACGCGCAGAGATGCACAGGGTAACATTGAAAACTTAGGTGAAGTGGTTTCAGGTATCGTATTGAAACGTATGGGCGCAAATACTAAAGTGACAATCGACGGTATAAGTGCACGTATTCCAATGATCAACCAAGCACTACCTGAAGGCGTACGTTTTGAACCTTTCTACGATCAGGCAGATTTAATTACTAAAGCAGTTGATACTGTAGTGCAAGCATTAGCGCTGGCATTTATATTTATCGCTATCGTACTTGCTCTGTTTTTAATGAACTTACGCGCAACCTTTTTAGTGTTAATTTCAATTCCTATTTCAATCGCTATCGCCTTAATGGTGATGTCTTGGATAGGTTTATCGGCAAACTTAATGTCGTTAGGTGGTATCGCTGTTGCTATTGGTATGTTGGTTGATGGCTCTGTTGTGATGGTTGAAAACATGTTCAAACACCTTAATAGACCTGATTCAACACATTACAAAAATGCGCAAGCGAGAACGTTAGGCACAGATGCTGATCCCCACGATGTAGAACATGATAAAGAAGGCATTCCTCTACGATTAAAAGAAGCAGGAAAAGAAGTTGCACGCCCGGTATTTTTTGCTGCCTCTATTATTTTAGTGGTATTTACACCGTTATTTAGCTTTGAAGGAGTGGAAGCTAAATTGTTCCAGCCGATGGCTATCAGTATTATTTTAGCGGTTATTTCGGCTATTTTTGTGGCACTGTTTGTGGTTCCAGCCTTAGCAACCTTTATGTTTAATAAAGGCGTTAAAGAAAGAGAAAGTTTTGTCTTAAAACCATTAGATAAGCTTTATCGAAAAGGCCTCAAAGCCGCGATGAAACACACGAAAGTAGTTATTATTGCTTCATTATTGTTACTTGTGGGTGCAGCATCTTTAATACCTCAAATAGGGACTGAATTTGTACCAGAATTAGAAGAGGGTACCATTAACCTAAGAGCAACATTAGCGCCATCAGCAAGTTTAGAAACAGCCTTGTCGGTTGCTCCAATTCTTGAAGAAAAGTTAATGGAGTTCCCCGAAGTTGAATATACCCTAAGTCGAATTGGACGTGCTGAAATCGGCGGTGATCCTGAACCAGTTAATAACATCGAAATTTACATTGGCTTAAAACCTGTTTCAGAATGGACAAGTGCCAAAAATCGCGTTGAATTACAAGGTTTAATGGAAGAGAAACTTGAGCAATTCCCAGGGTTATTACTTAACTTTTCACAGCCCATAGCGACTCGTGTAGATGAATTACTGTCAGGAGTTAAAGCGCAACTTGCCATTAAATTGTTTGGACCAGAATTAGATATGTTGGCGAGCAAAGGTCAAGAAATTGAAGCGGCAATCAAACAAATTGATGGCGCAAGAGATGTAGCCTTAGAGCAAATCGCTGGTGAAGCACAGTTAGTGATTAAACCGAAAAGACAGCAATTGTCACGTTTTGGTTTTTCAGTTGGCGATGTCATGGAAGTGGTTAAAAACGGTATCGGTGGCGTTAGCGCTGGCCAAATAATCAATGGCAATGAACGTTATGATATTTATGTTCGCATTGAAGAAAAATACCGTGATAACCAAGAAGCTATTGCAGATCTGAGAATACAATCACCTACGGGTGCTTGGGTACGTTTAGGCGATATTGCTACCGTCAGTTTTGAATCTGGCCCACCACAAGTGCGACGTGATGATGTACAGCGACGCGTGGTAATTCAAGCCAATGTTCAAGGTCGAGACATGGGAAGTGTTGTTAGCGACATTCGTGCAGTTATTGATAGCAAAGTAGATTTACCTGCAGGTTATTCTGTAGTGATTGGTGGTCAATTTGAAAACCAACAACGTGCGCAGCAGCGACTATCAGTGGTAGTGCCTCTATCATTGGCACTAATTGCCTTGCTACTTTATTTCGCCTTTGGCTCTGTTGGTCAAGCGATGCTTATTTTAGTGAATGTACCCTTGGCCGTTATAGGTGGTATTTTCTCACTGTATATTTCAGGTCAATACTTGTCAGTGCCAAGTTCAGTCGGCTTTATCACTTTGTTTGGTGTCGCCGTGCTTAATGGTGTAGTCATGGTAGAAAGCATTAACCAGCTGGTAAAAGATGGTATAGACACCTCAAAAGCTGTTTTTGATGGGGCAGTATCTCGTTTACGTCCAGTATTAATGACCGCCATTACTTCTGCGTTAGGTTTAATTCCAATGCTGATGTCCAATGGAGTTGGCGCTGAAATTCAACGACCACTGGCGAGTGTTATTGTTGGCGGTTTGGTTACTGCAACGTTACTCACCTTGTTTGTGTTACCGGTTTTATATGCTTGGTTCTCAAAAGCCAAAATCAAAGATCTTAGAGACTAACGCGCTAGATAACTTAGTGACTTACTCATTAACTTACAAATTAATAAAGTAAGTAACTAATTTGATAGCACTATAAATCGCTACTAGCTAAGCTCTTGTCAAAAGCAGGGCTTAGCCAGTCATTTTCACTCGATGCAGAGATTCAATAGTAGGCTTTTATTAGCTTCGAATTTTTGCATCCTAAATTTAGGGAATAATGATGAAAAAGCTGTCGTTTTTCAATTATTCGCCAAACCTCCTTATTATCGCCACCGTGCTATTTATTATAGTGACGGGCAATTCTACATTTTTTGAACAAGTTAATTCGGTATACCCGTGGCAAGATAATCAAGGTTTTATTATCGCGCTGACTCTTGTGGTAATGAGTGTATTAACCATTATTGTGTCATTTTTCAGTATTATCATTCCCGTTCGAATAGTACTGAGCAGTCTTTTACTCTTATCTGCCATGGCTGGTTATTATACCGATAGCTTTGGCACCATCATTGATAATGTAATGATTCAAAACATTGCTGAAACGAATATCGATGAAGCAACTGACTTACTGTCATTTGAGTATTTTTTAACTGTTTTGTTGTTAGCCATAGTACCTATAGCTTGCCTTTTTATGGTCAAAATAGATAAATCGTCATGGACAAAAAACTGTTGGCTACAAATAAGTAATACCATCATGGCACTTGGTGTAATTACTGTTTCACTTTATATTTTTAGTGCTCAATTCACTAATTTCTTTAGAGAACACAAGCCATTAAGATTTTACTTAAATCCTATCTATCCCATTTACTCTACGGGATTTTTCCTCAAGGACGTGCTTGAACAGCAAGAAAATAACGAATTTTTAATGGTAGTAAACTCTGCCAATGATATTGATAAAGAGTCGCATAAAAAACTCTACATTGTCATTGTCGGTGAAACTGTCCATGCGGGTAATCTTTCTATAAATGGCTATAAACGAGAAACTACACCATTATTAGCTCAAAGAGATGATTTAATTAGTTTTGATAAATTCTATGCTTGTGGCACATCAACCGCGATTTCGGTCCCTTGTATGTTTTCATTCGATAACCGAGAGTCATTTGATAATAAAAAAGCACGGCGAACACAAAACGTATTAGATGTTATTTCCAAAGCCGGGGTAAGTGTCCTTTGGCGAGACAATAACTCTAGTTCAAAAGGCGTCGCAGATCGTGTCGAATACCAAAATTTCAAATCACCTGAGCTAAATTCAGTGTGCGATATAGAGTGTCGTGACATTGGTATGTTAGACGGTTTACAGGGGTATATTGATGATCAAGAAGGTAGTGTACTCATAGTGCTTCATCAAATGGGCAACCACGGCCCGGCATATTACAAACGATACCCCAAAGACTTTGAGAAGTTCACTCCTGCCTGTCAAACAAGCGAACTCTCCGCCTGTGAAACTAGCGAAATTGTTAATGCGTATGATAATGCCATTCTCTATACCGATTACTTTATCAATGAAACCATTAATTTATTAGAAGAGAACAATACCAACTTTGAAACTGCCATGTTTTATATTGGCGATCATGGTGAATCGTTAGGTAAGAACGGACTCTACTTACATGGTATGCCTTACATGCTGGCGCCTGAAGAACAGACTCATGTACCTTTAATTGCTTGGTTCGGCTCTTCATCACACGTTGATATGGAAAGTACGGTCAAACAAAGTAAAAAAGAAAGTTCTCACGATGCTTTTTCTTTTTCTTTACTACATGCGTTAAATATCAGCACAGATATGTCATTGCCTGAAAAAGCGCCATCACCACTATTTGTTATGCAAGAGGAAGAGTAAATGTCAAATAATAACCATACGCACAGCCATGCACATAACCATGACGGAAAATTAAGCATGGCAGTATTTATCAATATTTTACTTACTGTGGCCCAAGTTATCGGCGGGGTTTTATCAGGTAGTTTATCCTTGATTGCTGATGCGCTTCATAACCTCAGTGATGCAGGCGCTATCGTTATTGCGATTGTTGCGAGAAAAATTGCAAGAAAACCCGCTAATAGCCAAATGACTTTTGGTTTTAAACGGGCTGAAATTATCGGGGCATTAATCAACACTACTACCCTTATTATTCTTGGTATATATCTCATTTATGCCGCAGTTGAGAAGTACTTTAACCCTCAACCTATTGATGGTTGGATTGTTGTTTGGATTGCGACAATAGCCTTAGCGATTGATTCCATAACCGCGTGGTTGACTTATCAAGCAGGCGCGAAGAATAACTTGAATCTCAGAGCGGCATTTATTCATAATTTATCTGATGCCTTTGCTTCTGTCGTTGTCATTGTTGCGGGTAGTTTGATCATTTTATATCAATGGTATGTTGTCGATTTATTGGCAACCATACTTATCTCGGTTTATGTGGTGTACCACGGTATTATTTTAGCTAAGCAAAGTATTCGTATTTTAATGCAAGCGGTCCCCGTTGATATCGATATCGATAAGATTTGTAAGGATATCGAATCAATGGAGAATGTTGAAAAAGTAAGACACATTCATGTGTGGCAATTAGATGATAGCGAAGTGTATTTAGAAACCAGTGTTAACTTAAAAACGATGGAACAATTCCAAGATCTTAAGCCAATTAAAGATTTGCTCGCAGCTCAATACGGTATTCACCACTCGACCATAGAAGTGGTAGTAGGGAACACCTTGCAAATGGAGAATTGTTTTGAACTTGAGTAAACACCTGCTTTATTCAATGTATGCATTAACGCTTATTGCTTTTTTATTTGAAACAACAAATAGCGATATTTGGCTTCAAAATTTGTTATTCAATGCATCCAACCAAACGTGGTTAATTGATAAATATGAAGAGCCTTATCGTTTTATTTTTTACTTGTTGCCTAAATACAGCATTATTTTGTTGGCACTGTCGCTCATTGCTTTTTACGTTATCGCTTGTAGACGCAAGTACTCTAAGCACTTTCAAAAGCGATTATTAGTGGTTATTTTCTCTTTGATGTTAGTGCCGTCAGTCATCGGCGGTTTAAAAGCAACAACCAATGGTGCTTGTCCTGCGCAGCTTGAACTATATGGCGGCGATGTCCCTTATGTTAAGGCGTTTGAATTAATGCCTGAATCGTTTGAGTCAACTAAAAAGTACAAGTGCTTTCCTGCGGGTCATGCCAGCGGTGGTTTTGCCTTAATGTCATTATTCTTTTTGTTTTATCGTCCGAAATACCAATGTATTGCGATAGCGTTTGCTGTTTCTACTGGCTGGATTATGGGGAGTTATAAGATGGCGATAGGTGACCATTTTTTAAGTCACACACTAACAACGATGACGTTGTCATGGTTAATCATTTGTTTGATAGCCGCGGTAGTGTTTCGTACCTTACACTTTCCTAATTCCAAACCTAATGCTAAGAATAGCCAACAGGAGCCAATCAATGGGTACTAAGCAAAAGCCGACGGGAATAAAACGAATATACCTAGCAGCGGGGCATTCACTCAGAGCGTTTAAATGGCTGATAGCAAATGAAGCAGCGTTTAAACAAGAATTCTGGCTGTCAGTTCTTCTCGTTGTGGGCTGTTTATTCTTTCCATTTTCACTTTTTGAGTACGTGTTTCTTTGGTGCGCTTTATTATTCGTATTGTTGGCAGAAATCTTCAATACCGCTATTGAGGCAGTAGTCGATAGAATTGGCGCGGAAATTCATCCGCTGTCAGGTTTAGCGAAAGACTTAGGCTCTTTGGCTGTGATGGTGAGCGTTATCATCGCAACTTTAATATGGGCTGGTGTATTTATTCAGCACTTGAGCTTATGAAGTGTAAATGTTATTAGAATGTATAATAATTCAAAAATATATTTAATCTAATACTCTATGTTAGACAATTAAGAATATTTTCAGCCATGTCCGCTATAGATCAAAAAATACAAACATTTTTAGCCAAAACACTCAAATAGTAACTTCTGCTGTAAGCGTATAGCTAACGACACCTAGCCTTGCTTAATATTCCAAGGTAGCAGTGGCTCAAGGTTACTTGGCTGCTCTGCAATATGTTGCAAGCACATTGAGATGTAGTCATGCACTACAAGATCATTTGCCTTTGCGGTTTCAACAAGACTATAGAGTATGGCGCTGGCATGCGCGCCATTACTGGTATTTGAGAACAGCCATAAAACCGCCCTATTACGAACGGTTTTATGGCTCGCTCTGCTCGGTTATTATCAATACTGAGCCTGCCATCATCGAGGTAACGCCTGAATTTCTCAAACTGGTTTATCGCATAGGTAATTGCTTTCCCTAGCGCCATTTGGGGAGGGATTTTATCTTTGTGTTTGAGTAACCATTGATACAATTCATCAACGATTGGTTTGGCTTTTTGCTGCCTAACGGTGAATTTTTCACTGACCGATTTACCTTTGATGGCTTGCTCAATACCATAGAGTTTGCGAATAAGGTTAAGTGCTACATCCGCTTTAACGGTTTTTTTATTATTGCCTTTGGCCTCGATGAACTTACGGCGTATATGAGCTAAGCACGCAACCAGTGTTGCCTTCGTTTGCTCGTATGCTTTGTAGCCGTCAACGTGCATGTAGCCTTGATAACCGTCAAGAAAACCAACTACACAGTGGGCCGCGCGACTATTATGATAATCAAACAGGACAATATTAGTGTCTTTACCCGGCTTATCATCGCCACAACAGTACAGCCACATATAGCTGGTCGCTTTCTCTGCGTTAATAACGTTTAACGAGGTTTCATCGCCATGAATAACTGCTTGAGATAACAAGATTTCTTTTAAACGCTGATAGAGCGGTGACAACAATTCAGCACAGCGTAACATCCAGCTCGACATGGTTTGCCTGCTCAACTCAATACCGATATCAGAAAATAACGTTTCTTGGCGATAAAGCGGCAAGCCAAACTGGTATTTACACATGATTATTTGGCTCAGTAAACTGGGCGTGGCGATACTTTTTGGAATAGGTGTTGCGGGCATTTTTGCCGTTTTCACTACACTTTCAATCCCTTCACGCTCACAGTGACGGCACGTATATTTAGGGCGAATAGTTTTGACAACCTTGATATGCGCTGGCACAAATTCGAGTGTTTCACTGCTGCTTTCACCCATTTTGTGAAGTGGGCTTTGACAGCAATCACACACTTTTTCATCCTCATCAAGGTCAACAACCACCTCGACTCGTGGTAACTGTGCTGGCAGTGGCCGGCGTTTCGGTTTGGCTTTTTCTTTCTTTACTAAGGGCGATGTGGCCAATAGCGCTTTATCATGTTCATCAAGAATGTTTTCTGCTTCATTGAAGCGCTCTCCAGCACCGGGCATCTTTTCAGATTTCTTCGCATACTCTTTGGCAAGCTTCGCGTTATAAGCTTGCAGTAATTCGTGAATTTGCGCATCTTTTTCAGCAACGACCTAGAACAACTCAAGCACCATGCGCTTGAGTTGTTCTAGGTCGTCAGGAAGTAAGTGTGCATCAATTTTCATGTTCGCAATTTAACAGAATTTGACGTTGTTTTCTTGTTTGACGCAAAGATAAAGCAGGCGGTGTGGCAACGATCATTTACTGTCAATATGATCGATTGATACTGCAATTCTTCATGACCAAGCACATCATATCCCGACAACAACCAATCCAATTGCCCAGGACTGAGTTCAAATTCTTGCAAACTGACTTTACTTGGCCATTTGAACTTTTGTTTTTCTAAACGCTTGTACCACAAAGCAAACCCCGTTTTATCCCAGTAAACCAGCTTGAGTTTATCTTTCGATTTATTGCAGAACAAAAATAATGCGCCAGTGTAAGCGTCACGTTCAAGCTCGCTTTCAACGAGTGCGACCAGACCATCAATGGACTTTCGAAAATCCACGGCGTCACGATGCAAGTAAATACGCGCGGGTTCAACAAACATTTTCATAAGGCAAGCTCACGCAACAATTGACTCAAATAAGCGACAGGCATTGTGGGTGGGAAGCTAATTTTCACGCTGCCGATAGTAAGCATGATCGGCAGTTGCTGTTCAGTGGGGGCGACGTGTTTAGTGACTTTTGCTTGAACAAAACGACTGGATTCAGTATTAAGCTTACTTCGTGCCGCATAAAAGCTTGTTTTAGATAAGGCATGTTGCTGGCAAAACTCAGTAATAGTTAAATCGCTGGCTTGTTGTTCTTCGATAATGTTACGCCACTGCTCAAGGCTACGTGTTTTTCTCATGGCTATCTCCTAATTGAAATTAAGAAATAGCTTAATCGGTTTGACGAATTACTGGCAGGTGCACTTTGCTAGACGATTACCTACGATCCAGTCCTCTTCTGGACAACTGCATTCATCACTCTGTCTTGACTCAATGAACTCATAGCAATGACTCATTTGTGCAAACGAACCATCCATATAAACCCTTAATCCAATTTCACTAACTTGTATTCAGTTTTACCTGCTCTGATAGTGCATTCGTCCTCACTACCTTGTAATTCCAGATCGAAATTGATTGGACAAATGGCTGCTACAATATAGTGCTCGCCGACAACAAACTTATCATCGTTTATGCAGCTACCTTCTTTGCGACCAAGCCACTCGACCTTATCACCAATAGCAACCTTGCCATGTAGAGCTATGACATTGCCGTTAATACCACAGACTACTGAACCATATTTTCGGCTTTCTACCACCATTACGCTCTCCTCATTCCAATATTAGTTAATCGTCTTCGTCCATAAGCTCCATAGACTGAAAAGACAGTGAAATAGCACTAAGCACAGTATCTAACTTTTCTGACACCTCTTGACCAGCTTGTAATGCCAAACTTATTTTCCAGTCATCTTCATTTTTAGAAATTGATGATTTAGCACCAACTGTAATACTGCCCTGTTGCTTACCTACTGTGTAAACAAACGTTGCTTTAGCTTCAAAGAACTTAATGTTACTTGCCATAATTTTCTAATTCCTCGTTATTCCTGTATTCCAATTAAACTATTTGTTCTTTTTATTCCATACGTTCAGAGCGTTTTTGAGGTACTGAATTGGCTCAGGCATAGGATGTGTTTTCCCTGGCTTGGTTTTGCGTTCATGTTTCGCATGTTCACGCTCAATCTTGCTCCAATCCTTCGGGTAAAGCTCTTGAAACTTATTAATGAAGTCATCAAATAAATATCCTTCGTTTAACTCACCAACCACATTTTCGATTTTTTCATCTTTCTTCGTTATTACAGCCATTATTTTTCCCTTTAAGCCAGTTGAACATTTTACTTTTGTGAGTAGCACTTAATTAAACGCCACTGGCAAAAGCTGATTTCCAATTAGTAGATTTGCTGCAACTCGATAACAGTTTCTTTGGCGGCCATCATTACCGAATACGCTGTTTGCTGATATTCATTATCCAGTTCGCCACCCAAACCTTCGCACCATGTTTGATACTCTTCTTCAGCTACATCTTCATTAAAGCCGTTGGCTAAAAACTCAGACTTCCAGTGTTCGTACAACCATTCAAGCGCCATAGCTATTTTTCCAATATACTGCTGGGGTTTTTCTTATTCGCCATCCGGATCTACTTCCAGCTCGATGGCTTCAAATGCTTCTTCGCGAAAATCGGTATCATTTAAGCCCCATTTATAAGCCAACTCTTTTACCATCTCTGGCAGGTCATCAAATATATTTTCGGCCTGCTCTTTTGACGGAGCGATGTGGACTACATTAACGATCACATCATGTAACCCTGACCAGCTTTGTTCATCTTTAAACAGATCTTCTTTAGTAAAACGTGACGTTCAATTCAGCCTTTGTTTATTTGGGTTATATAGATTTTAAAAATTATTCCAAGATTTCTTAACTTATGGATATGATAGCACGTCTCTAACGTGCCTTAAGTTGTTTTTTAGCCAAGTTTTATTCAGCATTCCCCAATCTGCAACCGAGTACGAACCGCCTTTGTTTTCAAGCGCTATAGAAAGCTCTGGAATTGCCGCTAATGTGTCTTGAGCCGTTCGCCTTGGCATTCCAGTAGCTTCTATAATTGCTGGCACAGTGTTAACACCTGTGCTAATCAACCAAGTCACGTAAGCTCGCCTATATAAGCTAGTTTTTGTTTTACTATGCGTCATTTAATAACTCTGTAAAATTATTTTTAATGCTAATCATTTTGAGTCTCCGGTGATAACAATATATTCTCAAATTTTTTTAAGTTAGCAATATCACATTCCGCTAGAAATCTATCCTCAAACCCTAGCGCGGTTATTAACTGATACTTACTAGAGGACAAATACCTAATTACTTCTAAATGCTCCTTATATTTTTTGATAATGTTATTTATTGCCTGCTCCCTATTTCTAGTAGAACGTCCTTTCCAAGCTGGCTCGTGGTGGAACAATCTATTTCTAAATTTATTTAAAGTACCAAAATTTTGAAAAATGGTATTCAAGGAAACCTTACTTGCTTTGGCGTTGGGAAAGCATTGATTAAATTTGAACTGCCATAAATTATGATCTTTATCTCTTGAATTATTATAGTCTCTCGATAACATATGAACCCAGAACCCAAATGGTAGCCGCGACACTAAATCATTTGTCGTGTATTTAGCTCCCACCTCATCCAAGCACTGCTGCTCTGCTTGGGTCACTTGATTTTTTGATTGGTCACTAATTGCCTTTGTTTTGAACCATTCTGGATCTTCAAACTGCTCTGACGCAGACTGATGTATTGAATTTCTTAATGTAACTTCAAGTAGTTGAACTACTGTGAAAAAATGACTCATAATACTCTGCATTGACATATAAACAGCTATTAATTCATGGTCAGATTTACAGGAGAATACTTGACGATATGTTTCAAGCTTTTCCGTAGATAGACCCTTTTTTATTTCTGCAAGATCCAAATTATTTGCCCTTATTAAATTTATTAGGTATTATTACAACAACTGAGGCATTGCCTCTTGTTGTGATAGCCCTGTCCTCTTACGCTCTATGAGTATTGACAACAGGTAGCGAGTTTAAGAGCCATCCCAATTGGGGTGGCTCACTTGTTTCTGACGAACAATAAATTCTGAAACACACCTTATTGCCCTGTTACTTTTATTCTTGAATAGACATTATTAATAGCCTCTGATATTTGCAACACATTCCAATATTTTGTTTATCCAACTAGTTACCGCTTTACTCATAGAGTGATGGTAAATGCACTATGTCAAAATTTTTATGCTCACCACACTTAGGGCAAGACTCAGGTATATTTGCTTCTTCGGTATAACTCTTATCAAAACCGCATACCATACAAGATGCAGCCCAAACAGGCTCTTTGTCATCCATTATTTATCCTTAAAATTCTTCAACTAGTGTGCTTTAACAGCTTCAACAGCCATTGTTAACTGGTCATCTGCAAAGGACGGTTTAAAGCGAAAACCAATTCGAAACAAACAAGTCATTAATTTATCAATGCTGAATTTATCAATTCGGCCATTTACCAAATCGCTTACGCGAGGTTGAGTTAGCCCTAATTTAACCCCTGCATCGGCCTGTGACCAGTTTTTAGCATTGATAATGTCACGAATAACAATCATCAGATCTGAGCGCGTCTGTAGTTCAGAGGCTTCTGCTTTATCTTCTGTGATTGCATCAAAGATATTTGAGTATTCAAGAGTCATCTTAATAACCTTATTGTTTAACTTATAATCACTATATATCAGCATTGATATATATACAAGTGGTGATATGTGTCACTTAATTTCTTTTTCCATTAATTTGTATCGTTTCTTCGCAGTGTCCATTGCCTGCCTATCTACTCCGTTAGTGGTTTTGGTAAATGAGTGCAAAATAAAAACAGTGTCAGCAAATTTAGCAACATAAATCGTTCTGTATGCTGGTCTGCCGTTTTCTATTAGTTCAACCGCGCCAATACCTACACTTTCCTTTAAGTGCTTAAACTTGCTAAATGGCTCTTTGTTTTGACAGATTGCGTTTAAATCATTTGCAAAGCGCTTTTGAATTTTATCAGGCAACGCTAGAAACTCTTTTTTTGATTGATTGTTTATAAACTTAAACTTTTTCAACTGGCTAATGTCCTTCTAATATCATTTATTCTTTTATTCCTAGTGGCGGCACTGACTTATACAAGTTATTCAGTGCATCAGTTAATCGCTGTGGATCAGGGATGATGTATGTATCAGTCATATCATCACTAACATGGCCTATAGCCATTTGTATAACGTCATAATCGACACCAGCATCAGATAGTAGGCTGGCGGTACTTTTACGCCCTGAGTGGCTTGAGCCTTGTTTAAAGCCGCAACTCTTAAACAGGTTTCTAACGTAGTTCTCCATGCTTGAGCAAACTAGCGTTTCTTTTTGCCCGTCTTGAGTTTGATACTTTTTGACGTTAAAAGACAAAGTTACCCAGCGCTTTCCGCTTCTAGCTAAAAATAAAGGGCTATCTCCATTTAAGCCACCATAACTACCATCTACAGATAGCATAGCTTTATCTCTAATGCGTCTATCCCGCCAAGCTAAAACGGCTTGCCTTTGTTGCTTTAAAACCAGAGCGCAATCACGGCTTTGATTCGTTTTGGTGTAATCAGCTCTCATTCTAAAAATAGATTTTAGCTCGCCTGATTTAGTAAAAACATCTTTAACTAGCAACTGGCAAGTTTCACCAATGCGCGTTAGTGAGCCGAACAAGAACCAAATTAACGCTACGTTTCTCTCTGCGGTTTCACCACGATTAGCATTAGCAAGTATGTGTTTTAGCTGCGCTTTACTTTCGATTTTCCCTGCGCCTTTTCTGCCTGCTTCAAGTCGCTTTACTGCTTCTGATATTGGCCTACGTCTAACAGGCTTATGACCTTTCTCAAATGGCATATAATTTCCAAACAACACCCAATTCCAATATGGTATATTAAATAATCACCAAAAACTATAAGCATTGTTTTTATTGGTCATATTGGAATAGTGGTTTAAAGTAATATTCTTATCTATCACCTAGGCATATATAAATTTTCACATTGCCAAAGCAGACACTTGTCACTACAATTAAAGACAAATGTCTTAAGTGGTAAATTTATAATGAGCGAGCTACAACAAAAGAGCACACGGCCAGACTTTCTCAATGTCGTGACGCTTGGCAAATTAAATACGCACTCAAACCCAATGGCTGAAATAGCCACAGCACAAATCGGGATCACAACAGCCGGTTTACGTGCATTTTCTACGTTAATGCATTGGGAAATGGGTGTTATAGCCAAAGCATTGGGAACGACTGAACGCACTTTATTACGCAACAAAGAAAAACCCTTAAATAAACAGATCAGTGAGAATGCGCTTGAAGTCGCAAGGCTATCAAGCTTTGGTGCGGCATATTTCGGTAATATCGACAACTGGAATACGTGGCTAGACACGCCGAACGTCCAATTTGATAACCAACCACCGCGTTCAATGATGAACAGCATCCGTGGCCGCGAATTGATACGCAGAGTTATTAACGGGCTACAGTATGGATTCACTGCTTAATGATTGTGTACCGTATCGGCCCCAAACAATATAACAATGTCAGCAACTGCCTTTCTGGATTAGGCGGCATGGTCGCAGAAGGCCGGTGGCATTATGCAGGTGCCCCTATCGTTTATACCGCCTCAACGCGGTCGCTTGGTATGCTTGAACGCTTAGTTAATGATTCACAAGAAATACTAAAAGAAAACTTGAGTGTCGTTCTTATTCAAATACCAGATACGTTAAAGGTACTAAGGTTAGTGGAGGGTGAGCTTCCTACCGGTTGGAACGCGTACCCTTATGCTGCAGATACTCAGTCACTTGGAAGTGACTTTTTAATGAATGGAGACTCTGCAGTGCTTCAAGTACCATCAAGCCTATGCCCGCAAGAATATAATTTTATTATCAACCCGCAACATCCTGATGCACGTAAAATAAAATGCATTGATTGTTCTGACTTTGTTTATCCAAATAGACTAGCTAATAAGCTGTAGTAAAACTTATTATTTATAAGAAGCACTTATTTATGTACCCATTGAATTATTTGGTACTATTACATCCAAATTTATTAACAGAGTATTATTTATGGAAACCAGCGAAGAGAAGATTACATGCCCCGGCTGTCGAGAAGATTTTTTGCTAACAGAATATAATCCAAACGGTGTTGGTGGAGAGAGAGAACGCTACTCATGCCCCTATCCTGGTTGCAATTTTTCAGCTAAGCAATATACGCCTGGCAGTTTTTCCACTTCTATAGACACGGAAGGGACAAATTAAATGCGACCTAGATTAGTACCTACTGATGGCATTGGATGGATTTTTAGAATTAGATAGAATGGTTCTGGCGCAGCCTGCGAAGACAAAATAAGCGCCAAAACCAAAAACGATATTTTAATCTTTTATGCATTGCTCCTCAATAAAGTCCAAATTATCTTCTACATTTATTACAAAATATTCATTTGTACGAGGCCTATAAAAACCATCAAAATCTATTTTCCCTGCATTATAGATTTGAACAATGTCTTTATGTAACTCTGAGTGAGACCATGTTCCACCATAAATTTCCATAAAGATGTCTACATGATTCCCCGGAAAACTTAATAGCTTTAAGGCTCTTCTTGGTTGAGTTTTAAAAACAATAGGCTCAAGGTTAGGTATATTGCTACACCCAAAGTTCGCGTATCTATTTGCCTCAGCGTGATTGTTACTAAGCCACAATGTACCCTTAACTGGCAATCCTGGTTTATGCGCTCCACCATGGTATAAGTTTGAAGCTTGTTGACCTTGGTACATTGAAAGCTTTGAAAAATGCTCATATAACATTTCATTGATAGGTGTAGGTTCTGCCATAGATTGAGTTGCTTCTTGATAGTTAATTTTGTTTTCAACTTCTACAGCATTAGCTGCTGGTTTATCGAATAACTTACTAATGAAATTGAGTAGCATCGGTTTTCTCCTGTTAATTGGCCACGTACTATCACTTAGCAAGTGCAACCGGTAATTCTTTTAAGTTTGTTGTGTAGCTCTTTGGCGCTAAACCATCTTTTGGCTTCCACTCCTGCTTAAAGCCCTGCACGCCAAATCTGATAACATTGTTGCCAAATTTACTGTTTATTTCATCACTTACGGTAGTCTTTTTATTGACGTTTGAAATACCTGAATCATTAAACAGATTGAGTTGCTGGTGGTCATTCTTTGACAATAACTGGTTGAAGATCACACCAACTTTTTTGAATAAATAACCTTCCTGGTATATCTGACTTAAGCTAAACATTGCGTATTTGATCAACACATCACAGTCAGTACAATGGAACGGCAAGTTTACTTGTATACTCTTACTCAGTTGTGGCTGAGAAGACCTAAAAACATCCGTCGAAACAAATATTGTCATGCTGTTGGTGAATAATTCAAACCGTCTTAATTTCATTGATCCTGTTGAAACGTGTGAAGAAAGTGCGCTTTTAAGCTCATTTAAATCAGAAACAAGCTTACCCATGCTTTTAGAAACACAAATACTATCGCGACCTTCTTTTAGGTCCTTAAGCTCCACTGCATTCACACCATTGAGTTCTTGTATAGTCCGAGATAAAACAACACCGAATTTACGTTTTGCTTCTACTACGTTTAAATTCTTTAATTCTAATCCCGACGTTATTCCCAGTGAAGAGAGCTTTTCGGCTGTTTTAGAACCTACCCCCCAAACATCTCTGGTCTTAACTCTTTGCAGTACCCAATCAACTTTAAGGGGTGTATCGAGCACAGCAACCCCATTTGTTTTAGCTTTCCATTCGTTAAGTTTCGCAGCATGAGAAGCTAACTTGGCAAGTGTTTTCGTATGAGCGACACCAACACCAATGCCCAGGTTCTTAGCCAACGTATTTTTAATATGTAATGCGTATGATTTAGGGTTTGGAGCCATGGTTGAATCAATACGACCAAAGCTTTCATCAATTGAGTAGCGGTGGCAGTCAAACATTAGTTCTTCTAGTTCTGTGTGAAACCGGTTGCTCATATCACCAAATAAAGTGAAATTACTGCCCCACACATGGCCATTACTGCTTTGAATCAATTCTTTTATTCTAAAGTGGGGCTCGCCCATTTTTATGCCTAGCGCTTTCATAGGCTGATTTCGCGCTATAACATTGCCTTGGTTTGAACTTAACACACCAAGCGGAGTGGAATTAATGTCATATTGAGGGTTGAATAGCTGAATAAATGAAACATATGCAGCGTTAATATCACAGAGGACCCACATTAAAAAATACTGAGAGCGCTGGTCACAACGCCCCATATAACATTTTCATCCCAATTATTCTCATCATCAAATTCGACCACGATTGGATCGTACTCTGTGTTCGAACTTACAAATAGTGCCCTGTTGTTTTCGGGCTCTAACTTTAAACGCTTAACAACAAACTCATTATCAAGTGTTGCAAGCACTATTCGACCGGTAGTGGCTTTTAAAGATTTATCAACGACGATAATTGCGCCGTCTTGAATGTCGGGGATCATGCTATCCCCAGCTACCTTGAACAAAAATGAACTATTTGGCCGCGCCATCAGCAATGTATCCAAGCTAATTGGTTTGGATAAACAATCTTCTGCAGGATTTGGAAAGCCTGCTGCTGCTTTAAACTCGGAGAGAGAAAATAAGCTATTCGATTTCATAACTGGAATTGGTTGCATACAAATACCACTGTTTTAATATACAGCTATTCTATGATTCAATTGTATGAGAAGCAAATTTTGGTTCGTTTATTTTGTTATCGAATGTTTAGTGCAACGTGGCCCATCTATCTCTGGAGCTAATTCCAACTATTAATATTTTCCTGTATTAAATTATCTTCATTATTCCGGTAGCTATAAATAACCGGAGCATTAAGGATCGCGCTGGTAGCACAGCTTTTAACTGCCTGAGACGAAAATTGAGATTTGTATCCACTTAAAACGTTGACTACCGCAGAGTCATCTTTGAAACTGACTGTAAAGTTAGGGCAGTTTAGGTAGTGCATCTCGCGTGGGCAATCTAGCATGGCTTTTTCATCATACCTTGATGTACCTTTCGATGTTACGTAGTAGCTACGCGCACCAGTATTATAATTTCTACATTCTATAGAAAAATAAGCCGTGTTTTTTTCTACACTAATAGGAGTTAAATCCCTTAGCCTTTGCTTGATTTGTCCGTCCACACTAAACGTCAAGGTAGGTATATCTGTAGTAGGGACATAATATACAAAAGCACCAAGCCCAACTAAAGAAGCTATGCAAAATGCAGCCCCGTATTTATATAGCTTGTCTTTCAACATATTTCCTTCTTTCCCGTATAAATTGGCTTTATTTACCTTCATAATTTTGAGTTAATGCGAATATTTGTGCTGCTATAAAGGATATAAATATAACTGCACACCCTAATCCTGCTGATACAAAAAGAACGCTATAATCAATGTTTATAACCTGCAAAACGTCAATGAGTAATGGTATGCACTGGTTAACCAGCCAAGCAGAAGCGATCAACGAAAGTAGCGCTAATAAGTAATACTTACGGAAATGATCTAAAGGCCTATCGATAAGCCATAGGTCTAGTGATTTTCGGTGTTCCATCTTTGAGCTCCATATTATTCATAGGCTCATTATTTCAAATTAAATCTGGGAATTGAAAAATTACAGTGCACTAAAATAACACCTCTGATATCTTCCTACCTGAAAGGCTAGAAGCAATCCAACATAACTCCCTTCAAAGAAGTCTTATAATAATTACTAATAAAATCTCACTTAAAGCTAATGGCTCACGGCAAGATCATTATAAATTGAACTTATAGAGCAAGTAGTGATCAGATCAAGGCATAATAATTACTTGGTCGCATAAATATGAGCACTACTTTTCTGAAACATTTTAATTCAATTACAGATCCTC
>NZ_JASDCB010000031.1:0-47519 GCF_030408135.1 Pseudoalteromonas sp. APC 3691
AGGGATAGCCACGCGGTATGAAAAGCTTGAACGAAATTATCATTCAATGCTCGCTTTAGCATTTACTATGATGTGGCTACCAATGTGGGCTGATTGATATATGTACTACAAAGATCAACAGCCCCTAGATTGTTTTAGGAAAAGTGATTTTTTAGGTTCAAAAATGAAATGGATAAGCGCCATTGTATATTTCTGCTATGAGGATATTTTAAGTTTGTAATATCAGCCGTATTATTTGCTTTAACTGAATGTCTAAATGTTGAAACTAAAAGTCACTAGAATGCATTAAATACAAAAAAGCCCAAGTGAATAGCTTGGGCTTTTTCGTGTGTAACGCGCTTACGTATACACTAAACGTAACTTTTGAGTCATTAACACTGAGCGTAAAAACATGCGTAAGGCTCAAGTATTGTGGTGCCTCGGTCTAACTTTGCGCTGTGGTGGCTAAGCTCGGTGTATTCTTTAACGATTGATGTTGGCATATCAATACTTGTTTGCTTAGCGCTGAGATTGAACATACAAAGCATTCTTTGCTTTCCAAGCGTTCTATAAAAAGCAAGCACAGGCTCTGGCGTTTCTATAAATTCAATATCACCTTCAAGTAAAACTGTTTGGCTTTTTCGCCATGCCATAAACTCACGGTAGGCATTTAAAATTGAGTTGTTATCATCTGTTTGTATAGCTACTGATTGCTGCTTATGTGCATTATCAACGGGTAGCCAAGGTTTTACTTCACTAAAACCTGCATGAGATGAATCAGCTAGATCCCAAGGCATTGGTGTTCTACAGCCATCACGCCCTTTAAAATTAGGCCAAAATGTAATGCCGTATGGGTCTTGTAAATCTTCAAATGCCACACTTGCTTCACCCAGACCTAGCTCTTCACCTTGATACATACACACGCTGCCGCGAAGAGAAGCTAATAGGGCGGTTAGCATTTTACATTGTTGAGGGTTTACTTCGCCATTTTCGCTCCAGCGGCTCGCTACGCGCTCTACATCATGATTACTAAATGCCCAGCATGGCCAGCCTTCAGTCATACGTTGTTCTAGAGTTTGAACCGTAGTTCTAATATATTCACTTGAGTAATCATTTGTTAATAGCTCAAAGCTATAACCCATGTGCAGTTTGTCGCCACCTTGGGTGTACTGCGCCATTGTAGCTAATGAATCTTCTGATGAGATTTCGCCAAGCGATACAGTACCTGGGTATTTATTAAGTAATGTGCGAATATCTTGCATAAACTCAATATTTTCAGGCTGAGTATTATTGTAGTAATGGTACTGAAATGCATACGGATTATCTTCACTAAAACCACGACCCTGGCGCTTATCTTTTGGTTTAGCCGGATTATCACGTAATTGCGCGTCGTGATAGCAAAAATTAATTGCATCAAGCCTAAACCCATCAACGCCTTTTTTAAGCCAAAACTCAACATTATCAAGCACAGCTTTTCGAACATCTGGGTTATGAAAGTTAAGATCCGGTTGTTCGGTTAAAAAATTATGTAGGTAGTATTGCCCGCGACGAGGCTCCCACTGCCAAGCACCACCACCAAAAATAGACAGCCAATTATTAGGTGCTGTGCCGTCATCTTTGGCTTCAGCCCAAACATACCAATCCGCTTTATCGTTATTTTGATTTTCGCGGCTATCTGTAAACCATTGGTGTTGATCTGATGTATGGCTTAGTACTTGGTCAATTATAATTTTAATATTGCGATCATGGGCTTGGCTAATAAGTTCATCAAAATCGTTTAAATCACCAAAAAGCGGGTCAATGTCACGGTAGTCACTAATATCGTAGCCAAAGTCTTTCATTGGCGATTTGAAAAAAGGTGAAATCCAAATTGCATCAACGCCTAAGCTTTTAATGTAATCAATACGATTAATAATCCCTTTTAAATCACCAATACCATCGTTGTTGCTATCTTGAAAGCTACGCGGATAAACTTGATAAATCACCGCACCTTTATACCACTGCTTTTGGGTCATGCTTTTCTCCGTCATTCCACACATTATTTAGACTATTCTTTATTGTGATTACGATTAATCACGTTATTTGCAAAAAGCATACGTGAAGCCTTTAATCCTGTAAAAAGTCTGCATACGTATGCACTAAAAATAATGCAATAAATTTATTAAAAATAAGTGGTTAGAGTGGCTTTAGTAGCGTTCATTTTGCGTATCTATTGTTTACCAATTACGTCAGTCATTGATTTATTAGTTAAATTGAATCTAACAGATTGTACTGTAAGGGAAATATATCCCAGGATCTATATTAAATGGTCTGACCAATTTAACGCTTGGTAAATGTGGAATAATTTAAACGTTATTTGACAGTGATAATTAACTTCACCTTGTTTACATTTAAGTAAAAGTGCCATTAAGTTTCAATAGAATTGATTTGACTATTGATGTTTGTCTTGTGTTTTTTATCTACTTTATTACTAATAAAATCAATTGGTTAAAAATAAACGTGTGTAATATGTGTTAATGTTAGGCTACATTGAAATTGTTGAATACGTATGCATAAAGTTGTTAATAAAATAAATCTGGCGTTAATATTCATCCTGACAACAAAATTAGCTCGCCTTGTTTAACTATCACTTAAACATTGAACGCGGGTATCACAATATGGGTAACGGGAAAACATTATGTCTATGTTCAAACCAAGTATATTAACTTTGGCATTAACAGCTGCAGGCTTATCGAGCTTTGCTACACAGGCTGCTCAAGAAGATACAATAAAAAAAGATGATGTAGAAGTTATCGAAGTTAAAGGCTTTCGTGGCAGTGTGGTTGAGTCTATTAACACAAAACGCTTCTCTACACAGGTTGTCGAATCTATATCGGCTGAAGATATTGGCAAATTGCCAGATTCTTCAATTGCTGAATCGATTGCGCGTTTACCCGGTTTAACAGCTCAGCGCTTAGACGGCCGAGCAAGTCGTGTCTCTATTCGTGGTTTTGGCGAGAATGAAAGTGGCACAACGTTTAATGGTCGTGAACAAGTATCGATTGGTGATAACCGTGGTGTAGAGTTTGACCTTTACCCATCAGAAATAATGAGCGGTGTAACTGTTTATAAAACGCCAAATGCAAGTATTGATGCTGAGGGTATTGCTGGTGTTATTAATATGCAAACAGTTCGTCCACTAAGTAAAGGCGAACGTGTTGTGCAAGTAAATGGGCAGTATGAGCAAACCAGCTTTGGTAAATTAAACCCTGACGGCAACGACGACGGTTACCGAGGCACTATTTCATACATTGACCAATTTGCAGACGATACCATTGGTGTTGCATTTGCACTAAACACCATGAGTTCACCAAACCAAGAAAAACGTTGGAACTCGTGGGGTTACCCAGAAAGAGAAGTAGATGGCCAAACATATTCAATTTTAGGTGGTGCTAAACCATTTGTACGTTCATCTACACTTGAACGTGACTCAGCAATGCTTGTTTTAGAAGCGGCGCCCACAGATAAATTAAACATGACGTTTGATGCATTGTATGTAGATTTTACAGATGAAAAAATCTTACGTGGTATTGAAGTTCCATTTGCATGGGGCCAAGGCTCAATTGACCCTGCAAGCGTAGTTGTAGATGGCGCAAGCGGCTTTGTTACCAGTGCGGTAACAAATGGCCAGCGCGTAATTGTGCGTAACGATTACGAAGAACGTGAAGCAGAATTAACCGCATTTGGTTTTAATACTAAATACGATATTGACGATTCATGGTCAGTTGAGTTTGATGCAAGTTACTCGCAAGTAGACCGTAAAATTTGGAGCCTTGAAAGTTATTCGGGCACAGGTCGCGGTGATACGCGTGGTGTTGCAGATAACCTAGGTTATACTTTTGATGGTGGTAATACTGGTGCTACGTTTACTCACGATTTAGATTACAGTGATTACAGCTTAATTCAGTTAGGTGGACCTCTTTCTTGGGGCTCAAACAAGGCGTTGAATAATAAGTATGGCTTAATTGATGCAGATGGAAATGATATTTCTGGTTATAAAGATCAGGCACAAGATGGTTTCATTAATGCACCAACCATTGAAGATGAACTATCTACATTAAAGCTGGCGGCATCTAAAGTATTAGAAAACGAATACTTCAGCTCAATTGAATTTGGTATGTCTTATAAAGAGCGCGAAAAAACAAAAGATTCGCAAGGCTTTTATATGACATTATCAGGATTTTCGCTTGCTAACCCAGGCATGCTAACTGTTCCAGAGCAATACCGGATGGGAAGTGTTGACCTAGGCTTTATTGGAATGGGTGACATGATTGCCTACGATGTTAATGGGTTAGTGAATGATGGTTATTATGCTTTAGTAGACCAAAGTTTAGCTGATACAAGTCACTTAACTAAATCGTGGACAGTAAAAGAAGAAATTACCTCAGCGTTTGTGCAAGCTAATATTAATGCAGAAATAAATGGCTTAGCATTAACAGGTAATGTGGGGGTACGTTACGTTAATACCGATCAGTCTTCACAAAGTAACGCTTTTAATATGGATGACGATGGTAATATATTTGTAACTCCTACAGATATTAGTCACGATTATTCACATGTACTACCAAGCTTAAACTTATCACTTGCGATTGATGAGCAACAAACGATACGTTTTGGTGCTGCTAAAACAATTTCTCGTGCACGCTTAGATGAAATGAATTCATCAGTTAATGCATCATATAATCAAACACCAGATGAAAATGGAAACTATTGGTCTGTATCGGGTGGTAATCCTAGTCTAGAGCCTAAAGAAGCAACAGGCTACGATTTTACTTACGAGAATTACTTTAGTGATGAGGGTTACTTCTCTGCAGCGTTTTTCTATAAAGATTTAACTCAGTGGATTTTTGACGGCACGTATGCAATTGATATGTCAGGTGTAGCTGACCCTTCAACAGGTGAAGTTCCTGCAACATCATCAGGTACAGGCAGCGGTAAAATAAATGGCGGCGGTGGCGATTTATATGGTTACGAGCTTTCACTAGCGTTACCATTTAAAATATTCCATCCATCTCTTGAAGGTTTTGGTTTAATTGCCAGCCATACTGGTATTGAGTCTGATATTGAAGATCAAAACGGTAACGATTACGAGCTACCAGGTCTTTCGGATAAAATTCAAAGCTTAACAGTTTACTACGAAATGCATGGTATGCAATTACGTACCAGTATGCGCAAACGCAGTGCCTTTAAAGGTGATGTATATGGTTTAGGTTTTAACACTGAACAAGTTGATATTTTAGGTGAAACTATTTGGGATGTTCAAGCAGGTTATGACTTCTCTGAGGCCGGCATTGAAAGCCTTGAAGGTTTATCTGTTCAGTTTCAAGTACAAAACTTAACTGAAGAACCGTTTACGTCACTTTCTGGCGATAATGCTCTACAAGTACGTGACTACCAAGATTACGGTCGTACTTACTTGTTAGGCTTTAGTTACAAGCTATAATAAAAGTTGTGTGTAGAAGCCCTTGTGATTTGTTTTACAAGGGCTTTTTTATAGCTAGTTTATCAAACACTGATTAATACCAATTCGCTTAATTAAGTTTATTGAGCGCTGTATTAAAGCGTGGGCAATAATATGAAACCAATAAAACATGTCGTAATTGCAGGCGGTGGTACCGCAGGGTGGATAACAGCAGCACTGCTTAATAAAGTGTTAGGTAAAGTAATTAATATCACACTAATAGAATCATCAGCTATTGGTACGGTAGGAGTGGGTGAAGCAACGATACCGCCCATTATTCAACTTAATAACGCGCTGGGTATAAACGAGCAAGATTTTATTAATGCCACTAATGCTTCAATAAAATTAGGTATAGAGTTCGAAAACTGGAAAACGCCAGGGCATAGCTACATGCATGCGTTTGGCTCGTTAGGTAAAGATTTTCCCTTTTGCGATTTTTATAACTTTTGGTTAAAAGGTCAAATTACGGGTTGCGAAGACGACTTATGGGATTTTTCACTCAATTACCAAGTGGCTAAACAGCATAAATTTGCACCCCTCAATACAATTCCTAATACCCAACTACCTGGGCTGAGTTACGCATATCATTTTGATGCGACGCTTTACGCTGAATACTTAAAAAAGTTGGCTATATCGCGCGGTGTTAAACACATAGATGCAAAAATAAGCCATGTTGAACAATGCGATACAGGCAATGTTAAAAGCCTAACACTTGATAACGACAGTCAAATTAGTGGGGATTTATTTATAGATTGCACCGGGCTGCGTGCACTATTAATTGAACAAACACTAAATACAGGTTTTATTGATTGGTCTCATTACTTACCATGCGATAGTGCAGTAGCCGTACAAACAAAAAGTACTCATGAGCTTAAGCCCTACACGCGATCTATTGCACATAGTGCTGGTTGGCAATGGCAAATACCACTGCAAAATCGTATTGGTAATGGCCTTGTTTATTGCAGTAGATACTTGTCAGATGATGATGCTAAGCAGTTACGGCTAAAAAGCTTACCCGCTGAGCCAATTACAGAGCCCCGTATTATAAAATTCAAAACAGGTCGGCGTTTAAAGCAATGGCATAAAAATGTGGTGTCGGTTGGCCTCTCAAGTGGTTTTTTAGAGCCGCTAGAGTCAACCAGTATTCATTTAATTCAAACTGCGGTTACGCGTTTAATTAAGCTATTTCCACACAACGGTATTAGTGATGCGTTAGTAACGGAGTTTAATAAACAAAGCGTTATTGAATTAGAGCACATACGTGATTTTATTATTTTGCATTATAAACTCACCGAGCGAGAAGACTCCCCGTTTTGGCGTCAATGCATGCAAATGGATATACCAAATTCCCTTACCCATAAACTGAGTTTATTTAAACACACAGGCAAAGTAGTGCGGGAAGACGATGAGCTATTCGCTGAGGTTGCTTGGCAGCAAGTCATGATAGGGCAAGGGCTTATCCCTGATGACTATAACAGTATTGTTGATTCGCTAAGTGATGATCAACTGAGCGATTTATTCTCTACTTTAAAAACATTGATAAACTCAACAGTTGCGCAGCTACCAACTCACCAGAATTTTTTAGCTAGCATTAAAAAGGTATAACAATGCGATTTTTAAACACACTTTTACTAGTAAGCGCATGTAGCTTACCAAGCTTTAGTTATGCACTTAATGTAGAGCCTGCCAATTGGTGGGTAGGCATGAATAAAAATAACATTACAGTACTCGTGCATGAGCAAAATATAGCTAACGAAGAATTTAAATTAGATCAGTATAAAGGGGTTGAACTTAATAACGTAACACGCACTGACAACCCTAATTATGCTTTTCTACATTTAAATATTAGCGATAACGCCAAAGCAGGAACGCTCAAGTTTAACAGCACTAATACAGCGCATAGCTTTGAGTTTCCTTTATTTACCCGAGATAAAAATAGCGCGCAACGCCAAGGTTTCACAAGTGCAGATGCTTTATATTTAATTAACCCAGATCGCTTTGTAAATGGCGACTCCACAAATGACACCGTTAAAAGCATGCTAGAAGCTGTAAATCCAGGTTTTAAAGGCGGGCGACATGGAGGGGATATTCAAGGTGTTATTAACGCATTACCGTATTTAAATAATTTAGGTGTAACACAGCTTTGGCTTACTCCAGTGCTTGAAAACAACATGCCAGATTACTCTTATCATGGTTACGCGATTACAGACTTTTACAACGTTGATCCGCGAATGGGATCAAATAATTTATACAAAACGTTATCAATAAAGGCTAAAGAGCAGGGCATTGGGCTTGTTATGGATATGGTGCTTAATCACTTTGGTGCTGAGCACCCGTGGATGAAGGATAAACCAACTCAAGATTGGATTAACTTTAATGGGCAGTTTGAAAATGGTAAAAATGCCACAAGCCATGCGCGCCAAACAATTCAAGATCCACACGCAAGTAACTACGATAAACGCCAGTTTAGCGATGGTTGGTTTGTCGCTAGCATGCCCGATTTAAACCAGCGCCAACCATTATTAAATGAGTATTTAATTCAAAATGCAATTTGGTGGATTGAATACGCAGATTTAAGCGGTATTCGAGTTGATACTTACTCTTACTCAGACAAAGCATTTTTAAGTGATTGGACCAAGGCCATTATGGATGAATACCCACACTTTAATATTGTTGGCGAAGAGTGGACTTCAAACCCTGCAATAGCGTCGTATTGGCAGCGCGGTAAAGTAAATCAAGATGGGTATGTGTCAAGCTTACCCAGTGTGATGGACTTTTCGTTGCAAGAGGCGGTAATTCGAGCTTTAAATGAAGATGAAAGTTGGAGCACAGGCTGGGTTAAAGTATATCAGTCATTAGCTAACGATTTTTTATACCCAGACACCAATAACATTATGGTGTTTGCTGATAACCACGATATGAGCCGTTTATATACGGAATTTGGGCAAGACTTAGCTAAAACTAAAATGGCGATGACTTTGTTTTTAACAACGCGCGGCATTGCTCAAATATATTATGGAACCGAAATATTATTGGATAATACGCCGAGTAAAGATCATGGTGATATACGCATTGATTTTCCAGGTGGGTTCAAAAATCAAAACGCTAATGCGTTTACTGGAGTCGGGTTAAGTAAAAATCAGCGCGATATGCACGAAACTATAAGCACGCTACTTAACTTTAGAAAGCAAAGCCCGGCGCTTGCAAAGGGTAAGCTCGTTCATTTCAGTCCGAACAATGGTGTTTATAGTTATGCTCGCGTTAGTGATACGCAAACAGTATTAGTTTTTATGAATAAAAACAAAGTAACACAAAAGCATAATCTTGATTACATGCAAGAAGTTATACCAAAAAATGCCAATGTGCAGGCATTATTCACACAACACACTTTTAAACTAACTAACAGTATTAACTTAGAGCCAATGACTGCTACGGTATTAGTGATTAATACGCCGTGAATGTTTAAGTGAATACGTATGCAGCAACTGTATGGTTGCTGCAGATATCTTTAGTATAAAGCTATAACACTACTGACAAAAAGACACACAATGAAAAAATCAGTTTATGTACCTGCATTACTATGTAGCGCACTTATAACAAGTGCGTGCTCAGACAATAATGAAACCGAACAACAGCAAGCGCCTAAACAGACGCAAAATGAGTTAACAAAGCCTGTTGTATACCAAGTATTTACACGCTTATTTGGCAACACACAGACCGCGAATGTGCCTTGGGGTACGAAAGAGCAAAATGGCGTAGGTAAATTTTCCGACTTTAACGATGCTGCACTTAAAGGTATTAAAGAATTGGGGACGACCCATATTTGGTATACCGGTGTTTTACATCATGCGCTAGTGGGCGATTATACCGAGTATGGAATTACGCAAGACGACCCTGATGTAGTTAAAGGCCGTGCAGGTTCACCTTATGCAATAAAAGATTACTACGACGTAAACCCAGATTTAGCCATAAATGTGACCAATAGAATGGGTGAGTTTAGTGACCTGATTGAACGCACTCATAAGCATGGCATGAAAGTGGTTATAGATATTGTACCTAACCATGTGGCTCGTAATTATAAATCAGTAGCAAAACCCAAGGGAGTAAAAGACTTTGGTGAGCAAGATGATACAACCAAAGCGTATGATAAAAATAATAACTTTTATTATGTACCAGGTCAGTCTTTTCAGGTTCCAACATCACAAAGCTATACCGCTTTAGGGGGTAATGCTCACCCTTTAGCTGACGGTTTTTTTGATGAAACCCCAGCAAAATGGACGGGTAATGGTGCGCGTGCACCCAAGCCAGATATTAACGATTGGTACGAAACCGTAAGAGTGAATTATGGCGTTAAGCCTGATGGCAGCTATGACTTTCCTGTATTACCTAAAGAGCTAGAAAACCAAGATTATCGCGCTCATTATGCGTTTTGGCAAAATAAAGAGCTTCCTAATAGTTGGTATAAATTTAGAGACATCACTTTGTACTGGCTCGACAAAGGCGTAGATGGCTTTAGGTACGATATGGCCGAAATGGTACCGGTTGAATTTTGGAGCTTTTTAAATTCATCAATAAAAATGCAAAAGCCCGATGCGTTTTTATTGGCTGAAGTTTACAACCCACAAATGTACAGAGCGTATATTCAGCAAGGAAAAATGGATTACTTGTATGACAAAGTCGGCTTTTACGACACATTAAAAGCCATTATGCAGGGTAAGCAAGCGGCTAATACTATTTTTGCAGCCCAAAGCCAAGTGGCTGATATTGAAGCGCACATGCTGCACTTTTTAGAAAATCACGACGAACAACGCATTGCTAGTCCTGATTTTGCAGGTGATGCACGCTGGGGGAAACCAGCAATGGTCGTTTCTAGCTTAATGAGTCGCGCACCTACTTTATTATATTTTGCCCAAGATGTGGGGGAGGACGGATCTGAAAACGCAGGTATTGGCACATCTACTCGCACCAGCATTTTTGATTACATTGGTGTACCAGCGCATCAAGCATGGATGAACAACGGCAAATTCGACGGCGCTAACTTATCGAGCGAGCAAGCATCACTTCGTGATTATTATAAATCAATAATGGTTCTCAATAGTTTGCCCGCTGTTGTAGGTGGAACCATGTCAGAGCTTTCACTTAGCAATAGCGAACGCGTTGTTGGTTTTGTACGCTCGCTGGGACAGCAATCTATTTATGTTTTTAGTAATTTTAGTGAGGAGCCACAAACGGTATTAATTAATTTAACACCAGAGCAAGCAAATACCTTTGAGCGAAATAAACCGCTACACGACTTACTTGAACAAAATACGGTAAAGATCATCACTGACAAAGAAGTTACAAAGCTTATGCTTTCGCTAGATGCATTTAGTAGCGCAGTTTTAACTAATAAGGCTAATCATGAATAATCAAAATAATAATTATGACAGCAACAAACCAAATCTAAGTTTTTGGCAAATATGGAATATGTGCTTTGGCTTTTTAGGTATTCAATTTGGTTTTGCACTACAAAACGGCAATGTGAGCCGTATTTTTCAAACCCTAGGCGCACAAGTTGATGATATTCCAATTTTATGGGTTGCAGCACCGCTAACGGGCTTAATAGTGCAACCAATAATTGGTTATTGGAGTGATAAAACATGGGGGCGTTTTGGTCGTCGTCGTCCATTCTTTTTCATAGGGGCGGTACTTACTACTATCTCACTCTTTATCATGCCGCATTCACCAACTCTTTGGATTGCTGCAGGTATGTTATGGATTATGGATGCCTCAATCAATGTCACTATGGAACCTTTTAGAGCACTTGTAGGCGATAACCTGCCAGAAAAACAACGTGCTACGGGCTATGGCTTGCAAAGCTTTTTTATTGGTATTGGTGCGGTATTAGCCTCAGCGCTACCATGGATGATGACCAATTGGTTTGACGTAAGTAATACCGCTGCGCCAGGGCAAATCCCTGAATCTGTTAAATATTCATTTTATTGGGGTGGGGTCGTATTGCTAGTCGCAGTTCTTTGGACAGTTATGCGAACCAAAGAATATAGCCCTGAGCAATTAGCTGCTTTTGAAAACCACACTGCCAAGCCGACTAACACCGCATTAGTAGATATCAACTTCAATAAAGGTGCCATTATTTTTGTGGTGCTAGGTTTAGCAACCCTTGCATTAGTAATGGGTTTATCGCTTGAAAAAGAGTTATACCTACTTGCTGGTGGCTTACTAGCGTTTGGTATTGTGCAGTGGATAGCAAGCGCATTAAAGGCTGCTAACAAAATACAAGGCGGTTTTTACCAAGTAGTACAAGATGTATTTACCATGCCAGAGGCAATGAAGCAGCTTGCTTGGGTGCAGTTTTTTAGCTGGTTTACGTTGTTTGCTATGTGGATATACACCACAGCCGCAGTAACAAGCTTTCATTACGGCAGCAGTGATGCAACAAGTAAAGCCTTTAACGATGGGGCTGATTGGGTCGGTATTTTATTTGCAGCTTACAATGGCTTTGCGGCTATTGCCGCTATGTGTATTCCATTCTTAGTTAAAAAGATGGGCTTAAAAGGCGCGCATTGCTTTAACTTATTACTAGGCGCATTGGGCCTTGGCAGCTTTATGTTTATTCAAGACCCTAAGATGTTACTTATACCTATGATTGGGGTGGGGTTTGCGTGGGCGTCTATTTTATCGCTTCCTTATGCAATGTTAAGTAATGCACTACCGAGTAACAAAATGGGCGTGTATATGGGTATTTTTAACTTCTTTATTGTTATACCGCAATTGCTTGCCGCTAGTATTTTAGGGCTTATTTTACGCCACGTATTTTCTAATCAGCCTATTTACGCATTATTAATTGGTGCTGCATCATTCGTTGTTGCTGCAATTGCTGTAATGCGCGTTAAAAATTCAAACTAAGGGTCACACAATGAAAAAATATAACCTTATTACCACCGCTCTTTTAACTTTGGGTTTAACAGCCTGTGGTGCACAAAATACGAATAACGAAAATATTGACGCTACAGTTTCAGCCGCTCCTGGCGCACCAGGTGCTGAACCATTTTGGGCTTACGCGGGTAAAACCGGAATTGGTACTTCTTTTGAGCAATACCAAAACGGCCAGTATAATAACAACGCTGCGACAGGTGAAGTATCAAAAGTATGGTTTTCAATTGCTAAAGGTATGATCACCGAAACTATGTTTGGACTCATTCACCAAGCACAAATCAAAGATATGCAGTTTGTAGTAACCGGTAAAGACTTTACAGTCACTGAAGCTGACGACTTAGACGTTACAATTGATTACTTACATAAAGACGATAAAGGTAGACCACTATCGCTTGCTTACAAAGTAACAAGCACAGATAAGCAAGGGCGTTTTACCCTCGAAAAACACATATTCACCGATCCAGGCGGACAAACATTGTTTGTACGCAGTATTTTTAATACATCACTTAAAGGCGTGAGAGCGTATGTTGCTGTTAACCCTTATATAAACAACAACGGCTTAGGTGATTTTGCAAAAACCACTGAGCAAGGCTTAGTTGCCTGGGAAGACGATAACTTTTTAACGTTGCAATCATCTACGCCATTCAAAATGCAAAGTGTAGGCTTTACAGGTGTGAGCGATGGCATCACCTCACTTAAAAAACAACACACACTAAGCAAACAATATTCAAACACTGGCGATAAGGCAGGTAACGTCACTCTGCTGGCAGAGCTTGGTAATATCGATAGTAATACCACATTTGATTTAGCACTAAGCTTTGGTAAAACCCAGCAGCAAAGCCATCAACAAGGTGCACAGAGCTTATCTAAAGGTTATCAAAATGTGCTTGATGCCTACAACGGTAAAGGTGAAGCGCTAGGCTGGGAAGATTATTTACAAAGCCTTGAGCCATTAAACGCCATGGTTAATCAAACAGCCGATGACGGTAAGCTACTTTATACCAGTGCAATGGTGCTAAAAGCGCAAGAGGACAAAACCAATGCGGGTGCGCTCATTGCCTCGCTTTCTAATCCTTGGGGTGAAACTGTTTCAGCCAAAGAGGGTTCTACAGGTTACAAAGCGGTATGGGTTCGTGACTTTTATCAAGTAGCTATGGCGTTTATGGCCTTAGGCGATACAGCCACTGCAAAAACGGCCTTCGAATACCTTGAAAAAGTACAAGTAAACAGAAAAACACCAGGTAATAAAGGCGATACAGGCTGGTTTTTACAAAAAACACATGTTGACGGTGAACTTGAATGGGTAGGGGTACAGCTAGATCAAACGGCTATGCCAATTATGCTCGCGTGGAAGTTACATCAAGCAAACGTACTAAGTGATAACGAACTTAAAGATTGGTACGCACGCATGCTAAAACCGGCAGCTGACTTTTTAGTTGATGGCGGAAGAGCTAAAATTTTATGGAACGACATGCAAATCACTCCACCTGCAACACAGCAAGAGCGCTGGGAAGAGCAAAGTGGTTATTCTCCTTCTACAACGGCTGCCGTTGTTGCTGGTCTTATAACAGCCAGTGACATAGCAACACTCAGTGGTGATACTCAAAATGCAGATCGCTATTTAGCAACGGCTAAAAAGTACAACAGTAATATAGAATCGCAAATGTTTACCACCGAAGGTAATTTAAAAGGTGATAGCACCGATGGCGAGTATTTTATTCGTATAGGTCAAGACACCGACGCTAACTCTAATACTAAAATTAACGCCAACAATGGCCGTGAAGGTTTTAACAAAAAGCAGATTTTAGACGGTGGTTTTTTAGAATTAGTCCGCTATGGAGTAAGAGGTGCCAACGATTCAAGTATAGTTAAAACCCTGCCTGAGTATGACGACGAAACGCTTGAAGATAACTTACAAGTGAAATACAGCTTTAACTTTACCGATGGTAGCGGCACATTTGCAGGCTATCGCCGTTATGGTAACGACGGTTACGGCGAAGATGAAACCACAGGTACTAACTACGCCGAAAGCGGGAGTAACACGCCAGGCCAACGTGGTCGGGTATGGCCATTTTTTACAGGTGAGCGCGGGCATTATGAAATAGCAGCTGCAAATGCAAATAATGCGCTTGATGATAAAAAACAAAGCGAGATCAAAAACAGCTATGTTAAAGGATTAGAGCAGTTTGCCAATAGCGGCATGATGCTACCGGAGCAAGTATGGGATGGCGTAGGCGTAAATAAAGCAGGTTATGAGTTAGGCGAGGGTACAAACTCAGCAACACCTCTAGCTTGGACACACGCAGAATATATCAAGCTTGTACGCTCACTCAGTGATAAACAAGTTTGGGATTATTATCCTGTAGTTGCCGAGTCTCTTAATTAGGTTTTATAAAATTACGAAATATGAAAAAAGCTTCTATTTGAAGCTTTTTTTTAATTAAAATTAATTTTGTTTTTTGCAATAATATGGGCTGAGATAAATCTGCTTTGAATATTTATGCTAACTAATCTCTATTATATGTTCTAGAAAGTCATAACTTATTTGTGTGATTTCTGTTTCTTCTTTAGATTTAGAGTCCTTTTTTGCTGATCCTAGTCTGTGTTTTTTGATGCTGTTTATTAGTCACGTAGATAAGTATGCATATTGGGGTTTGTGAATAATATGTTTACTATTCTATTTTTGGGTTTTACCTTTGTTTTTCTGTTAATTTATTGTTTTTGTTGACGGTTTTTCTGTTAATTTCCGTCGCATTTTGTTTGCAAGTTGTTTGCAAGTTTGTTTTTGTTGTGTTATAAATTTATTTCCCCTTATAGATCAAGGGGGATTAAATACTTTAAATAAGTAACCGTTATATAAAGTATTTGATGAAATACATAAAAAATAATAATTTAATTATCTAGGGATAAATCAAGATGAACCACAATTTTTCTAAGACATTTAAACGCTCATTTACTGCTGCAGCAGTTGCAATGACGTTGAGTGCGGCAATGCCTGCAATGGCAGATAACGTTAACGGCGCTATAAAAGGTAGCTTAACGGCTCAGTCAGGTGTTTCGCTAGCGGGTGCAACAATAACAATAACAGATGACACTAAAGGTTATTCAAAAACGCTTATTGCAGATTCTAACGGCGAGTTCGATCTAAAACAGGTACCGGTAGGCAAGTATAATATAGTAGTTTCACAAGCTGGTTTTGACCAAGCTCAAGTTAAAGATGTAGTAATAGGAGTTGGTAAAACAGCTCTTATTGAAATTCCACTAACTACAGGTAATATCGAAAGAATTGCAGTTGTCGGTGGTTCTATTCGTGCGATAGATGTTTCTGCATCAGAATCTTCACTCAATATTAGCTCTGAAGAACTAGAACTTTTACCTATATCTCGCTCTGTAACTTCAGTTGCATTGCTTGCGCCAGGCGCAACTGAAGGGGACAGTCGTTTTGGCGACCAAGCTTCATTTGGTGGTGCTTCTGTAGCTGAAAATGCTTATTACGTGAATGGTCTAAATATGACTAATTTCCGAAATGGTCTTGGCGGTGCAACAATCCCATTTACCGCGTACGATAGCTTCCAAGTTAAAACGGGTGGTTATTCTGCAGAGTTCGGGCGTACTACCGGTGGATTAATCTCATCAGTTACTAAATCTGGTTCTAATGATTTTCACTTTGGTGTTGAAACGATTTATTCATCTGACTCGTTAAGTGAGCAAGCTCCTGATTCACTTTACAAGCAAAATGATCGCTGTGAAGACGCGGATGGCCATTGTATTGGTGATTTATATGTTAATAACCAAGACGACTACGACAATTCATTTGAAACAAGTATTTATGCTTCAGGTGCGATAGTTGAAGACACATTATTCTTCTATGGTATTTACACTGCAAGAGATAATGACTACGAATACGGTAATGCATCTCAAACAGATTTAACAGTTGAAAAAGATGATGACCCATATTACCTAGCTCGTTTTGATTGGAATATTAACGAAGATCATCAACTAATGCTTTGGGGCTTTAGTGATAAACGAACTTATTCAGAAAAAACCATTTCAGATCCTCAAGGAAATGGTAATTATACTGTAGATGGTGGTACAGCTTATCATAAGCGAGGCGGAGAAAGTTTTGCAGTTCGCTATACTGGTAACCTTACAGATGATCTAAGTATGTCAGCAATGTTTGGCCAAGTTAAGTTTTCAGAAACTGATTACTCAGACTTCGATGATTGTCCTACAGGTTATGATGCCGATTTAGGTGAGGATACTACATGTTATGTAAACTTTACTGTTGGTGAAAATGAAGATAAACGTGAGCAATTGCGAGTTGACTTTGATTACTACCTAAACGATGAGCATACGTTAAGATTTGGCTATGATTCTGAAACTAATACAGCTGATTCAACAACACAAAACTCTGGTGGCGTTTACTACTATTATCGTACATATGAAGAAGGCGCAAGGCTGGCTAATGGTTATGTCTTACCTGAAGAAATGAAGACAACACGTGTACGCGATTATAAAAATGGCGGTTCGTTTGAAGTAGAAAACTGGGCTATTTATATTGAAGATCAATGGTCAGTTACTGAAGATTTAACATTAACATTAGGCCTCCGTAATGATAGCTTTACTAACTACAATGCAGATGGCGAAGAGTTTGTTTCTATTGATAACCAAATTGCCCCTCGTATAGGTGGTTCTTGGGATATTAATGGAGATGGCGATAGTAAGTTATTCTTCACTGCTGGTCGTTATTACCTACCGGTAGCAGCTAATACAAATATTCGTTTAGCGGGTGCAGAAACGTATATCCAAACTTGGTACGCTTTTGAAGGGTTAAATGCTGACGGTACTCCTGTAGGTTTAGGTACTCAGCTAGGTGATCCTGCTATTTCTAATGGTGGTGACGGTACTGCGAAACCATCAAATACCTTATCTGATAAAGATCTTGAACCAATGTATAACGATGAGTATATGATTGGTTATCAAGCAGCAATTAATGATGATTGGTCATGGGGTATCAAGGCAACTTACCGTGTTTTAGGTAATCAAATTGATGATGGTTCTTATATCTTTAATGATGAAAATGGTGAATATTTAGGTGAAAACTGGTTCTTATTTAACCCTGGTAATGGCGCTACTTTCAATTTCGATCTTGATGGTGACGGCACCACTGAAGAATATAGCTTTAGTGCAGAAGAGTTAGGTTACCCGGATGCTAAGCGTAAATATGCATCAGTTGATTTAACATTAGAGAAAACATGGGATCAGGTTTGGTCTTTAAAAGCGCTATACACATGGTCTCACAACTATGGTAATACAGAAGGTTTTGTTAAATCTGATAATGGTCAGGATGATGCAGGTCTTACGCAAGATTGGGATTACCCTTATTTAATGGATGGTGCTAATGGTAATCTACCTGCAGATCGTCGTCATAACATTAAAATTTATGGTGCTTTTGCTGTTACAGAAGACTTCTTAATTGGTGCTAATGTTAATATCGCATCTGGACGTCCTTGGACTGCTTTAGGTCAAGGTTATACTCCAGATCCTGATCAATACCAATATGGTGATACTTACTATGTAGGTGACAAACGTTTCCCTCGTGGCAGCATGGGTACTACACCATGGACAGCACGTTTAGATCTTAACTTTACTTATAACCTTCGCTTTAACGATCAGAAAGTTCGTTTAGCTATGGATGTATTTAACGTATTTGATGCTGCTACTGAAACTCGTTACGACGAAGCTGCAGAAATAGCTGCTGGCGATGGAAATGCTACATTTGGTTTAGCTCAGTCTTACCAGTCTCCTCGTAGAATTCAATTATCAGCGTCTTACGATTTTTAATAACTTGTTAGTATGAGTTAAAAGTTGTTTAATAAAAGCCTCGTTAGAGGCTTTTTTTATATCTAAATTTTGAATTTTTATGAGATATGAATAGATCAGAAAGAAAAGTGAAATGAATAGATAAAAATATACTGAATAAATTAGTGTCGTTGTAACTTCCAATTAAAACCGTTTATAAATTCTACTTTATTTTATCAGCCCGGCTCAGCTTGAACTTCTAGGAATGAGAATAGGAGGCAACAGGGTGCTTTGAACTTCTTCACCACGTATCAGTTTTAATAGGTTCTCTACTAACATTTGCCCAGCAATAGTGGTGTTTTGCTCTATTGTAGTTAGGGGTGGGTTTACATAACTTGCAATGGCTATGTTATCAAAGCCGACAACCGCAACATCTTTCGGCACGTTGATATTTGCTTCTTTAAGTGCGCGTATAGCCCCTATAGCAATTAAGTCACTTGCAGCAAATAAGGCGTTAAATTTAATATTATTAGCAATTAGTGAGCGTGTGGCGTGATAGCCAGATTCTTCAGTAGAGATAGCATTAGCCATTTTACGCTCATTTATTTTAACGTTGTTAGCCAATAGCTCATCCTTAAAACCCTGAAATCGACTAAAAAATTCAGGACTGTGATCAGATGCATCACCAATAAAAGCGCAATCAGTTCTGCTATGCGCAATAAAGTGCTCAGCGGCGAGCTTACCGCCACCGTAGTTATCACAACAAACAGTTAAATCGGGACGGTTATCTACCGTTGCACCCCAGCAAACAAACTTAGTATTTTGTTCAAGTAAGGTGTTAAATTTTGGTTGGTAATCAATGTAATCGCCATACCCGAGTAAAATAATGCCATCGGCTCTGTGGCTGTCTTCGTAGTCTGCTTGCCAATCAGCACTGGCCGATTGAAATGAAACTAATAAATCGTAACCTTCTGTAGCGCAAGCACGGGTAATACTGCCAAGCATGGCTAAAAAGAAAGGATTTATTTGGGACTCGTCAGAAGTGGGATCTTCAAACAACAATAATGCAAGCGTACTACTTTGTTGAGTGCGAAGGTTACTCGCATTTTTATCAACTTTATAATTAAGCTTTTTCGCTATATCGAAAACACGCTTGCGTGTTTCTTCATTAACAAGGTGGCTGTTACGTAAAGCGCGAGATACAGTCGATTGAGATACCCCTGCATAGTGGGCAATATCAAATGAGGTAGCTTTACCTTTCATTGTTACAACTTAATTAAATTGATAAATAATTGTGTCATTTTCGTTTATTGATGAATAATTTCAAGCTTTTTGTGAATTAACGTATATTTTTATTGATAAATTCCTGACACCGGTGTCATAATGTCAGTGTTTTATCATTTTGTTGTCAAAACGTATTCGCTGTCTATATCTTTATAGGCAGCATTTTTTACTGTGATAGCTACTTTGAGGTGATAGCTCAAAGTATAAATAACAATGGTACACCATTGTAAAATAATAAGCATGAGTCGCTTAACAAAAGAGATAATACTATGAGCCCAAACGCTTCTGCCCAATTTGATCCCATCTTAGTTGCTGATGTCGGCGGCACTAATGCCCGCTTTGCTTTAATAACTGCTTTTAATGAACAGACTAACCAATTTATAATAGAGCACATTAATATTTTTCCTAGTGCCAATTTTGGTTCTCTTGAAAGTGCGCTCGAGCAATATTTACAAACAGTCCCACATATTGCACCCAAACGCGCATGTTTAGCCGTTGCAGGGCCAATAAAAGCCGGGCAAGTGCATTTAACCAATTTAGGTTGGCATTTTAGCGTCAGTGAATTTAAAACTCATTTTGATTTACAACAACTTGAAGTCATTAATGATTTTGCTGCCTTTGCTTACGCTGCCCCTTACTTAGATCCTAAACAAAATGTCATTGTTAAATCAGGTCAAGCTGATGATAACGCAAACATTGGTGTTATAGGTCCAGGTACTGGTTTTGGTGCCGCGTGCTTAGTTAGAACGTCTCAATCTACCGCAGTGCTAAGTTCAGAAGGGGGGCATATATCACTTGCACCTGTTAATGAACTCGATACTTTATTATTAAATGAGTTACGTAAAGATCATCCCCATGTTTCTATCGAAACAGTTTTTTCAGGTCCTGGCATAACGCATTTATACAAAGCAATGTCTGCGGTTAAGGGTGTAACAGCTAAAAATTTAGATGCCGCACAAATTAGCAGCCTTGCAAATAGTGGTGAATGTGATGTGTGTGATGCAACCTTAAACCAGTTTTGTGATTGGATTGGCAGTGTTGCCGGTGATTTAGCGGTTGTTTATGGCGCGTTAGGTGGATTATTTATTGGCGGTGGAATACTACCTCGTATGCAAGCGAGACTTCTTGAGAGTCGTTTTGTTGAACGATTTTCGCAAAAGGGTATTATGTCGCAGTACGCAGGACAAATCCCTGTAACACTCGTAACACAAGACAACATACCGCTTATTGGCGCTGCTGCGTGTTTACACAATAGCAAATAGGGCTTTGGTCTTACAGGTTGTATTTGGATAATGGACAGATGAAAAAAGTAACCATAAATAGTGTAGCAAGCCATGCAGGGGTTTCTAAAAAAACCGTCTCACGCGTGTTAAACAATGAGCCTAATGTAAGTGCCGCCACCCGAGAAAAGGTGCTTGCGGTATTTAAAGAGCTTGATTACACCCCAAATCCAATTGCACGAGGTCTTGCTCAAAATCGTAGCTTTATTATTGGCTGTTTATACGATAACCCAAGTAAAAGTTATATTACCCGAGTGCAAACGGGCGCCTTAGAAGCGTGTAAAGAAAACAACTATAATTTATTGATACACCCTTGTGAGTTTCGTGGTGAAGCACTTATAAATAATATTGAGCAATTACTACAAACTTCTCGATTAGATGGCATTGTGCTAACACCTCCTTTTGGTGATTTTGCTGAGCTTGCTTCTTTTTTAAAATCTAAAAAAATTCCTTATGCAAGAGTTGCTTCAGCTTTACTACAAGATGATTCAATTTCAGTGCGTAGTAACGACGAGCAAGGCGCATTTGAGATTACCGAGCATTTAATTAACCTCGGTCATAAATCTATAGCCTTTATTAAAGGGCACCCGGATCACAGTGCCACGCAACAACGTTTTAAAGGTTACAGGCGTTCACTTGCAAGCCATGGTATAGAATTTGATGAGCGCTTAGTCGAGGAGGGTAACTTTAGTTATCACTCAGGTGTAGATAGTGCACGCAGCATATTAGATTTATCCCCTAGGCCAACAGCTGTATTTGCATCAAACGATTACATGGCGGCTGCCGTACTTAAATTAGCAACTCAGCGCCAATTAAAAGTGCCTGATGACATTTCAATAGCTGGGTTTGATAATGCGCCCATTGCACGTCATATTTGGCCCGGGTTAACAACGATTGCACAGCCCGTTGAAGAGATGACTAAACAAGCCGTAACGCAACTTATTTCACACATAGCTCAGCCACAAGAGCAGCCGTATCAGGTAACGCTTGAGTCGCGCTTGATTACACGCGAGTCTACCTCAGCAATAAAATAGTGAGTTTAAAACACTTTCACAGTAGCCCGAATATGAGTGACGCTTATTCGGGCTTTTTTTTACTCTGAACTTGCTAAAACATGCTTTGTGGCTAAAAATCAATTAGGTCATTATTCGGTCATGTTAAAATATTAAACTATTTTTGTTACCCGGGGTTGACACCGGTGTCATTGCTATGCGTTAATACAGTGACACCGGTGTCAGGGTTGTTGTGAGAGGCTCCCTGGTAGCGTACCTTTGAACGGGTAAATCAAAGATGCTCAGTACAGTTATTTACGTGGAGTCTGTAGTTGCTACTGAGCCTTTATCCTCTAACTAATAGAGATGAGTTAAATTATGTTACATCCTCGTATTCAAGAAGTTACCCAGCGCGTTATCGAACGCAGTAAAAATACCCGTCAAGATTATTTAGATCGCATTTCGCACGCAAAAAAACAAACAAGAGTTCGTGCCGGTTTAGGTTGCGGAAATATAGCCCATGTTATGGCTGCATGTAGCAGTGATGACAAAGCGCGCTTAAAGGCTGATGAGCAACCAAATCTTGCTATTATCAACTCATACAACGACATGTTATCGGCTCATGTGCCATACAAAGACTACCCAGATTTAATTAAAGACATTGCAACAAAATACGATGCTACAGCTCAAGTTGCTGGTGGCGTTCCTGCAATGTGTGATGGTGTTACGCAAGGGCGTGACGGTATGGAACTTTCACTTTTTTCTCGCGATGTAATTGCTATGTCTACAGCAATTTCTCTTTCGCACGATGTGTTTGATGGCGTTTTTTGTTTAGGCGTTTGTGACAAAATTGTTCCAGGTTTATTAATTGGTGCATTGTCGTTTGGTCATTTACCTGTGTTCTTTTTACCAGCAGGTCCAATGCAATCAGGTATTCCGAATAAAGAAAAAGCACGTATTCGCCAAAAGTTTGCACAAGGTTTAGTGAGCCGCGAAGACTTACTTGAAGCTGAAAGTGCGTCTTATCACAGCGCTGGTACGTGTACGTTCTACGGTACTGCCAATTCAAACCAAATGTTGATGGAAATAATGGGCTTACACCTTCCAGGTAGCTCGTTTATTAATCCTTACACTGAGCTTCGCGATGGCCTTACAGGTAATGCTGTAGAGACAATGCTTAAGCAGCTTACGGATGATAAAGAAAGCCCGTGTTTAGCCGATGTGATCAGCGAAAAAACGATTATAAATGGTTTAGTGGGTCTGCTTTCTACAGGTGGTTCTACTAACCATGCAATCCATATTGTTGCGATAGCAAAAGCTGCCGGCATTCAGGTTACGTGGAAAGATATGTCTGACTTATCAGAAGTTGTACCACTTCTTACACGTATTTACCCTAACGGCTCAGCTGATGTAAACCACTTTCAAGCAGCAGGCGGTATGGGTTTCTTAATGCGAGAACTAGCAAGCGCTGGTTACTTACATACAGACGTTAAAACAATGCTTGGCGATGGTTTAGCACCATACATGACAGAGCCTCGTTTGGATAAAGACGATAGCTTGATCATGAGCGACTCAACTGGCCCAACTAAAGTTAAATGGGTAGATTGCCCAGCAAACTCGCACGATGAAGAAGTACTTCGCCCAGTGAGTAACCCATTTAGTAAGCAAGGTGGTCTGCAACTTCTAACTGGCAACTTAGGTAAAGCTGTTATCAAAGTGTCAGCTGTTGCTGAAGAACATCAAACCGTTACTGCTCCTGCAAAAGTATTTAGTTCACAAAGTGCTCTGCAAGATGCATACACTCGTGGCGAATTAAACCAAGACTTTATTGCCGTGCTAAAAGAGCAAGGCCCTAAAGCGAAAGGTATGCCAGAGCTACACAAGTTAACGCCAGTAATGGCAACGCTTCAAGATGAAGGCTTTAAAGTAGCCATTGTTACTGACGGTCGTATGTCGGGTGCATCAGGTAAAGTACCTGCTGCTATTCACTTAGCACCAGAGGCAGTAGAAGGCGGCATTATTGCTAAAATCCGAGAAGGCGATTTAGTGACGCTTGATGCGCCAAACGGAATATTAAAAGTACACGTTAGCGACGAAGAACTTGCTAAGCGTGAAGCAGAGCTTAGCCTGCCAAGTGCAACATTTGGTACAGGTCGTGAATTATTTACTGGATTTAGAAATATCGTAAGCAGTGCCGATTTAGGCGCGAGTGCTTTTGGACTTGAATAAATATTAGCCATACTGGGTAATGAGGAACAAGTAATGAGTATTGAAAAAATCTTAGCATCGGCACCCGTAGTGCCAGTGGTTGTAATCGAAAAATTAGAAGATGCAGCACCACTTGCAAGAGCTTTATACAACGGTGGCTTAAAAGCCTTAGAAATAACACTACGTACACCCATTGCTGCAGAAGCTGTAAAGCTAATGAAAGCAGAAGTACCTGAAGCCTATGTAGGTACTGGTACGGTAGTAGATAAGGCAAGTTTTGATCTTTCGGTTGCTGCTGGTGCAGATTTTATGGTGAGTCCAGGTGTGAGCGATGAGCTTATTGCTTTAGCTAAAACATCAGATATACCATTTTTACCAGGCGCTGCAACTGCAAGTGAAGTTATGCAACTTGCGTCGCATGGTTTTAAGTATTTAAAATTCTTCCCAGCAGAAGCTGCAGGCGGAACAGCTATGCTTAAATCAATCGGTGGCCCATTACCACATATTACTTTTTGCCCAACTGGCGGCATTAGCCTAGCAACTGCTCCTAATTATTTAGCGCTTAACAACGTTATTTGTGTTGGTGGTACGTGGATGCTAGATAAACAACTAATTGAAAATAAAGACTGGCAAGCAATTGAAGCGCTTGCTCGCCAAGCAAGTGAACTTAAATAGGAGTCTAAAATGATTAATGTAGCAATTAACGGGTACGGCCGTATCGGTAGAAATGTTTTACGTGCACTTTATGAGTCAGCTCAAAACAGCGAAATTAAAATTGTAGCAATTAACGATTTAGCACCAGCTAACGTAAATGCACATTTAACGCAATATGACTCTGTTCATGGTCAATTTTCAAAAAAAGTAACACTTGAAAACAACACTATGCTAATTGGGGATGACGTAATTACGTTAACGCAAGAACGTGACCCTGCAAACTTACCGTGGAAAGAGCTAAACGTAGATATCGTTTTAGAATGTACTGGTTTTTTCACTAAACGTGATGACGCCGCTAAGCACATTACTGCAGGCGCTAAAAAAGTAATCGTATCTGCTCCTGGTACTGGTTTAGATGCAACAGTAGTGCATGGTGTAAACAGCGACGTAATTAATGCTGACAGCAATATCATTTCTAACGCTTCTTGTACTACTAACTGTTTAGCGCCAATTGCAAAAGCAATTAACGACACAGTAGGTATTGAGCAAGGTAGCATGACGACTATTCACGCTTACACCAACGATCAAAACTTATCTGACGTTTACCACCCAGATTTATACCGTGCGCGTAGTGCAACTCAATCTATGATCCCAACTAAAACAGGTGCTGCGGCAGCTGTTGGTTTAGTATTACCAGAACTTGCTGGTAAATTAGATGGTATGTCGGTACGTGTACCTACAATCAATGTTTCTTTAGTTGATTTTACGTTTATCACTAAGCGTGATACGACTGCAGAAGAAATCAATGCAATCATGAAAGAAGCATCAACGGGTTCAATGAAGAGTATTTTAGAATATAACGAGCTTCCGCTTGTTTCTATCGACTTTAACCATAACCCAGCGTCGTCTATCTTTGATGCAACGCAAACTAAAGCCAATGGCAAACTAGTTAAAGTAATGGCTTGGTACGACAATGAGTGGGGTTTCTCAAACCGCATGTTAGACCAAGTTAAAGCATTAGGTCAGTACTTATAATTGACCTTGTAAAAGTTTAGCTTTATCCAACCAAGCCACGCATTGCGTGGCTTTTTTGCGTTTAGTTTATCTGTATATTTGCAATTCAAAATTAGAAGGGAACTATTTGTATTTTTTATACCCTAAATTTTGTTAATATGTGGGTGTGTAAATCAATGGAATTTCGTTGTATTTAATCAACTCAACGACGCAAGGAATAATAAAAATGATCAGAGCTCTATCGCGAAAAGTATTTCGCACAAATCATCTTCAGATAGGTGAGGGCAACATAAGTGGCTACATAGCCTGCTTTTTAGCAATACTGAGTTGCTTAGGCGTATTAGCGTTTCACTTTCCTGAATATTTAACCACACCAGAGCTGAGAAAAAGCTACAGCGTCGACTTTTTACGTCAGCTTATGTTTGCATCATTATTGGTCTCGGGCAGTTTAGGATTACTTAACTTTGTACGTAATACCAATAAGCGTTTAGGGGCTACAGCGTGGTTTTTTATTTTACTCGCTATTATGTTTGGCGGACCAAACGTTGAAGTAAACGAATTTGCTTCTGATACACCTTATATAGGGCTTGATTGGTTTATTTTAGATTTACTCGGCTCAACACTTATATTTATTGTGATTGAAAAGTTATTACCTCATCGTAAAGATCAAAAAATATTACGTAGCGAATGGCGAGGCGATTTAAACCACTTTTTTGTAAATCATTTAATTATTGGTTTTGTATTACTCGTTACTAACCACTTTGTGCATTATGGCTTTGGCTGGGCTGTATCATCTACAGTACAAGGTTATATAGAGCAAACACCCTTTATAGTGCAGTTGTTTTTAATAATACTCGTGGCTGATTTAATGCAGTATTGGGTGCATCGTGCCTATCACGAAGTCCCTTTATTATGGCGCTTTCATGGCGTACATCACAGTGCTAAAGAAATGGATTGGTTAGCGGGCTCTCGCCAGCATATTCTTGAAATACTCGTAACGCGCAGCTTAGTGCTCACGCCTATATTTGTACTTGGTTTTTCACAGCAAATAATTAGTTTGTACGTAATAATTGTGGGTTTGCAGGCTGTGTTTAACCATGCAAATGTGCGTGTGAAATTTGGTTGGCTAAAATATTTTATGGTTACACCGCAGTTTCACCATTGGCATCATGCGTCAGATAAAGCCGCGATTGACCGAAATTACGCTGCACATTTTTCGTTTTTAGATTATGTGTTTGGTACTGCTGTTAAAGGCCAAAAAGAGTGGCCACAAGCGTATGGTGTAGTCGGGGATTACATGCCCGTAGGTATGCTTAAACAACAGGTTTACCCGTTTAAGCGCACTAAATAAGTACGGAAAATCCGAATAAACATAAAATAAAAGCGAGTAAGATGTTACATTTTGCTCGCTTATATTATTAATATTAAATTTATTTTAGCTCTGCTAATAACTCAGTAAATGTAGGTCTTTGATTTAATGTAGGTCTTTGATTTAATGTAGGTTGCATGGCACATTTTGCCATATTGGACATTTTAACAAAGAGCTCACTTTGTTTATCATCGCCAGTTACCGTGCCTAATAAGTCTTCAATTAAACACCCTAATGCACGTACTTCAATTAACTCGATTTGCTTTTGTTGATAATCACTTAACATGGCTAAGTTTGTGGCTGCACCAAAATCACCAAATAATACATCAGCATCTTTGTTTATCATGGTGTTATGCGCATACACGTCGCCATGGCTTACTTTACAAATATGCAAGTGATGTAAGGTACTTACCATTTGCTGTGCAATTTTTAAAATAGCGTGAGTTGAGTAATGGCAATCATCATTAAAGGTATCACGCGTACAGGTTTCAAGGCTTGGAGGCAGGCCTAAATTAGCAAAGCTTTTATCTATTAGCTCCATTACTAAACCTAGCTGATCACTTTGCTCAATGTAGGCAAGTACTTTAATTAAATTAGCGTGATCGCCTGCTTGTAAGCAGCAATTTACTTCATCAAGCGGGTAGCCGTCGCTGGTAATTGCGCCTTTAAATAATTTAATCGCTACAGCACTTTCAATAGCTTGTGCTAAATGAATAACGCCCGATGCACCTTGGCCAATAACATGACTAAGTGTGTAATCGTTAAGAGACTTATTTTCTAAGCAGCTTTTTGTAAGGCACTGAGCTTTATTAAAATCGTTACCGGCAAACGCAAGCCAAGTAAGTTTAGGCAATTCAAACAGCCAGTCGTCTACGTGTGTTAAGTTATTAGCAGAGAGCCTAACAAGCTCAAGGTTTTTACACTGCGCCATGCTACTTGGCAGTTGCTTAAGTTGATTGCCTGCAAGCGCAAGCTTTTTAAGCTGGGTATAATTACCAAAATCTTCAGGCAATTCGCTTAACGTATTATCGGTGAGTATTAGCCACTCAATATTTTTTGGCAGGCTGTTTAATGCAAATTCAGAAATTTGGTTACCTTTAAACGCGACCATAATTAAAGCAGGGCATTTAGCGAGCACTTTAGGAATATGCTTAAACTGATTAAACGATAAAAACACACGCTTCAGGTTTGTTAAACAGGCAAATTCATCAGGTAGTGTTGATAAGTTATTATTTGATAAATCGAGAACTTCAAGCGTGTCAGCTAAGCTAAAGATTTCTTCAGGAAATGTCGTTAGCTCTTCTACCAATTGCAGGCGAGTAGCACCAACAAGTTTGCCACTTTTAAGCTCTTTAAGGGAGTTCATATTAATACCATGTTCTAAAAATGAAAAAGCCAACATAGCTGTTGGCTTAAAGTCGTTCTAACTTACTAAATCGCTCTTTAGAATTGCGCGTTATGGTAAACGTTTTGTACGTCGTCGCAATCTTCTAACATTGCTAAAAAGCGTTCCATAACTTCAACGTCTTCGCCTTCAATTGGCGTTTCAATTTGTGGCACAAAGCTAATTAGGTCTTCGTCAAATTCAGTAATGCCCATTTCTTCAAGCGCTGTACGTGTATTGTTGTACTCTGTATGAGGAGCAAAAACAGTAACTTTACCGTCATCTACTTCTACGTCAGTTACATCAACATCAGCCATCATAAGAGCTTCAAGTACTGCTTCGTCGTCATCACCGTCAAATACAAAAATAGCAAGGTGATCAAATAAATGTGAAACAGAGTTTTGAGCGCCAATTTTAGCATTTGCTTTGGTAAAACAAACACGGACATCAGCAAAGGTACGCTTGTTGTTGTCTGTTAAACAGTCAACAATAATCATACAGTTACCAGGGCCGTAACCTTCGTAACGTGTTGCTGCGTAGTCTTCACCGCCGCCGCCTTTTGCTTTGTCTATTGCGCGGTCAATAACGTGTGCTGGTACTTGGTCTTTTTTAGCGCGTTCAATTAAACGACGCAATGATAAGTTACCATCTGGATCTACACCGCCGTTTTTTGCACAAATATAAATTTCTTTGCCGTACTTAGAATAAACTTTAGTTTTAGCACCCGCAGTCTTAGCCATTGAATCTTTTTTGTTTTGGTAAGCTCTTCCCATCTGCGTTTCGCCTTAATATATGTAAATAATAGAATAAAATTATAATGCGTATTCTAAAGGTAAATGCATTCAAGGGCTAGTAAGTATTAAAACAGATTAAATCGGTAACGTTTAAAAGCCATGTAAACTGTATTTTATTAATCGGATCATCGAGGGTTCTAGACGTTGGAATTATATCTATTATGTGTAAATTTAATTCAATAAAAAAGCAACCTGTATAACAGGTTGCCTTACTAAGTTATAAAAAGTAAGTGTTACTTACCAAATACGTACACGCTCATCTTCAGGAAGGTATAACGCATCGCCTGGTTTTACATCAAACGCTTTGTACCATGCATCGTGGTTACGCGGCGCTTGTGCTCTAAAGCGACCTGGGGCATGTGTGCCACCACGAAGTTGGTTAAGCATGCTTTGCTCAGTACGTTTTTCTTTCCATACTTGTGCCCACGCAAGGAAGAAGCGTTGATCGCCAGTAACACCGTCAATAACAGGTGCTTCTTTACCATTTAAACTGAGTTTGTAAGCGTGGTAAGCCATTGATAAACCACCTACATCACCAATGTTTTCGCCAAGGCTATTTCGACCATTAACAAAATTACCTTCAATTGGCTCGTACTTACTGTACTGCGCAGCCAATTGATCGGCTTTTTTGTCAAATGCAGCACGATCTGCATCAGTCCACCAATTACGTTGCACACCGTTTTCGTCTGATTTTGAACCTTGATCGTCAAATCCATGACCCATTTCGTGACCAATTACAGCGCCAATACCGCCATAGTTTACTGCCGGATCGGCATTTGGATCGAAAAACGGCGGTTGTAGTATCGCAGCCGGGAAGACAATTTCATTAAACGAGCTATTGTAGTAAGCGTTTACGCGTTGTGGCGTCATGCCCCAGCGGTTACGGTCTGTTTTTTGTAGCTCTTTTTCAACACTTTCTGCGTGGAAAAACTCACGCATGTTTTTCACATTACCGATTAAATCGTTTTTAGTAATGCTCAAACCATCATAAGACTGCCATACATCGGGGTAACCAATTTTTGGTACAAAGGCAGCAAGCTTAGCGCGCGCATTTACTTTAGTTGCATCACCCATCCACTGGAGATTATCAATACGTTCACCAAGGGCTGTACGAAGGTTTTCAACCAGTTCAGACATTTGCTGTTTTGATGACTCAGGGAAGTAACGTGCTACGTATATTTTACCAATTGCAAAACCAAGCGAATTTGTGCCCGACATTTGACTTATTGCACGTTTCCAACGAGGACGAGGCTCTTGCTGTCCGTTTAGTTCTTTACCAAAAAAAGTAAAGTTAGTATTAAATACTTCCTCTGATAGTAAACCTGCGTTACCACTAATAGCGTGATACGTTAGATAGTCTTTCCATACTGCAATATCTTCTTGATTGATTAGCTCAATCATCGCTTTTATTGGCTCAGGCTGAGAGACATTTAACTGAGGTACTTTATAACCTGTTTGCTCAAAGTATAAATCCCAGTTAAAGCCAGGGTAAGCAGTGCTTAAATCGGTACGCTCAACTTGGTTTAGGGTTAAATCGCGATTACGACGCTTTTCACGTGGCCAGTGACCTTGTGCAATTTTGGTTTCAAGGTCTAAAATAGCTTGAGCGCGCTCAGTGGTATTTTCGACTCCTGCAAACTCAAGCATATCAGCAATGTGAGCAACATAAGCTGTACGGGTTTTAACAAAGCGCTCAGCGTCTTCAAGGTAGTAAGAGCGATCGGGTAAGCCTAAACCACCAGCACCGAGGGACATTTCATATTTGTTAGGGTCTAATCGGTTAAACCACATGCCGCCGCCAAAAGGGGCTTTATTACCGGTTAACCAAGACTTACCAAACATTTCAGCTAAATCGTCAGTTGACGCTATATCACTAATTTCACTTAACAATGGCTTAATAGGCGCTACACCTAGTTTATTAAGTGTTTCGGTATCCATATACGCATTGTAAAAATCAGCAACGAGTTTTTCTTCTGCGTTTAAATCTTTACGTGCGGCTATTTCTTCAATAATAGCTTTAACATCGTCTTCACTGCGCTCAGCTAATCCTGAAAATGCACCGTAGCGGGTTTTATCTGCAGGCATTACGTAGTTGTCATACCACGTGCCACTGGCATACATAAAAAAATCATCGCCTGGTTTAACGGCTTCGTTACGGGCTGTTAAATCAACACCAAAACTACCTAACTCTGCTTTTTTTGTCACTGCTGCAGTGACTATTTTAGGTTGTTGCTCGTCTGTTTTTGTTGTTTGCGGCTCTGAACAACCGGTAATAAATGTGGCAGCTAATGCTGCGGCAATTAAACTCTTTTTCATTATGTTCCCCTGAGGAGCTTTTTGATTCAAATAGGAGTGAATCATTTATTGTTACGAATATTTAACTTATCGATTGTTATTGATATTAATCATACAAACAAACCTTTTGAGGTGAATCACCACAGTGCTCGATAAAACTAATATAGAATAAAAGAGAAAGGCTAATAGGTGCTATAAAAGCTTTATTTAGCTCGAATACTTGAAAGTATCCGAGCTAAGAGGGGTTACACACTATTTATTTTTTATGCTGAAGCTCCCACATACGGGCATATTCTCCGGCGAGTGTAAGTAACTCATCGTGCTTACCTTGCTCAATAATTTGTCCGGCTTTGAGCACAATAATGGTGTCTGCATCGGTAATAGTAGAAAGGCGATGAGCAATAACAATACTCGTATGGTTACTGGCAACTTCACGCATTGCTGCGAGTATTGCTTGCTCAGAATGAGAATCGAGTGCAGAAGTTGCTTCATCAAAAATTAAAATAGGAGACTTTTTCAAAATAGCGCGTGCAATGGCAATACGCTGTTTTTCGCCGCCTGATACTTTTAAACCGCGCTCGCCAACCAGTGTTTTATCGCCTTTATCAAGTGTTGCTATAAAGTCTTTTAAATGCGCCATAGCAATGGCTTCATCAATTTCTGCATCACTTGCTGATGGTCTGCCGTAAGCGATATTCTCACGAATAGTAGTGTTAAACAGCACGGTGTCTTGCGGCACTATTGCAATGGCTTTTCGTAAACTATTAAGTGTTACTGAGTTTATTGCTTGATTATCAATACTAATTTCACCAGCGCTTACATCATAAAAACGATAAAGCAGTCGCGCTAATGAACTTTTACCTGCACCACTGGCACCAACAATGGCTACTTTGCTGCCAGCTTTAACACAAAAGTTAAGACTATTAAGAATAGGGCGATGCGCATCGTAACTAAAACTTACATTGTTAAATGTTATTTCACCTTGGCTAACATTTAGCTCTTTTGCATTAAGTGCATCGGTTATTTGTGGATTTTTGTTAAGTAGCCCAAGCATGTTTTCAAGGTCGGTTAGCGCGCGTCTTATTTCGCGGTACACAAAGCCTAAAAAGTTAAGCGGTAAAAATAGCTGAATCATATATGCGTTAATCATCACAAGTTCACCAATAGAGAGTGTACCTGAAACTACTTCTGTTGAGCCCAACCACATTAACGCGGTAATAGCACAGGCAATAATAAGTGCTTGGCCTGAGTTGAGTGCGAGCAACGACATTCTATTTTTTAAACGGGCTTTTTCCCAGTTTGCTAAAAAGGTGTCGTACGTTTTTGCTTCAAACTGCTCATTATTAAAATACTTTACAGTTTCATAATTAAGTAGGCTGTCTATGGCGCGGGTATTACTTTGATTGTCGGCAGCATTTGCTTCTCTAATAAAGCGGTTTCTCCACTGGGTAACCACCACAGTAAAGGTAATATAAATAACGACTGCCAGTAATGTAATAAGCGCAAACCAAACAGAAAACAACGTGCCAAAAATAATCGCAACGGTCAGTATTTCAAACAAAGTAGGCACAATGTTAAACATTAAAAAACGCATTAAAAAGCTTAAACCGCTAGTACCGCGCTCTATATCGCGGCTAATGCCACCGGTTTGCCTATCTAAATGAAAAGCCAGTTCAAGCGAGTGCAAATGCTTAAATACTTTTAAACCAATATCGCGCATGGCGTGCTCGGTTACGCGCGAAAATACAGCATCTCTTATTTCACCTAAAAATACGCTAGCAAAACGCAGTGCACCGTACATCAATAACAATAAAGCGGGAATAACTATCAGTGGGTTAATCGACTTATCTACAGAGTCTATTATTTCTTTAAGCGCCCAAGGCATTAAAAGCGTGGCACTTTTTGCGCCTATAAGCGCCATAAGTGCAATAAAAACACGGCCTTTAAATTTTGTAAGGTAGGGCCAAAGCGTTTTTACACTTTGGCGTAGGTTCATGGCGTCTGGTCGTTTTTCACTGCTTTGTCTGGGGCGCATTAGTGATCTCTGTTAAAACTAAATACTTAATTAATAAGCATTGTATTTTAAATGCTTGCCCTTATATACTACGCATCCCTTATTTTAGTTTTAAAACGTGAATGTTTAAATTTAGAGTGTTATTAACTGCCTTTTTGCTACTTGTTGCTGCACTTTTTAGTGTGCAGAGCAATGCTATGGGCGCCTCACAAAATTTAAATATCAATATTAGTACGCAGGTTTCGCTTACTGATATTGGCGATTTAACTAAAATACAGCCTATTAGTAAGTCTGTAGATATTACGCAGCATAAAAAAACGCATCAAACCGATTTTGACGCGCACCAACCAAGGTTAACTGCCAATAATTCATCATTGTTTTTGCACACTGTTCAAAGTGAACCAGAATACGATGTGGTTTTTGAATTTTTTGCTCAAAATCTTGTTAGGCATATATTCTTACGACCAAGAGCCGTTAATCCTATACAGCCTTGGTATACGCTTGTAACTAATAGTAAAAAGTCGCGCTTGAGTGGCTGGAAAGACGTTAACTTACTCTACAGAGCTGTAACTACCTACCACGCTTAATTTTCCTTATTTAATTTTATTAGGTTTTAACTTTTAAAGTTTTAGCCTGCAGATTAATTGTGCTTTTAAAAAGTACGTTGCTAGCTTTGCTGGCAATAAGGATTCAACATGTTAAGTTTTAAAAAAGATAAAAAGCCGTCTACGGCTAAGTTCAAATTAAGCTATATAGCCATGCTAATAGTACTGGTTTTATTAGCTATCAGCGCATTACCAAACCTATATCCAAATAAATCGTGGTTGCACATAAGTGCTGCTCCGCACAGCGAAACGCAATCTTTACCGAGCACTAAAACGCTAGTTACTTTTTTAAATAACCAAGGGCTTGAGGTTGAGCAGGGTTTAGATAAGCAATCAACTATTAATGTACTTTTAAACGAGCCAACTAAAAGCGCTCAGGCGCAAGCGGCTATAAAAGCGCAATATACAAACACGCAAGTTAAAATTGTTGAGCATGCAACCAGCCCAACATGGTTACAAAATTTTGGTTTATCACCAATAAAGCTAGGTCTTGATTTAAATGGCGGTGTGCTATTTGTACTAGACGTAGATTTAGATAAAGCCGTTGACGAGCAATTAGTCAGTGCGTATCAACAAGCTAAATCAATCATTATTAAGCAAAAAGCACATGGCGTTAAAGCGCAGCAAACTCAGCATGGGTTTGAAATAAACGCACTGCCTAATGCAACCGACAAGTTAACCCCCGTTATTGAAGAGCTACAAAGCCGATTTGCTAATTTAGCCGTGGTAACAAGCAATAACGGCAGCGTTAAAACTGCCAAATTTAGTTATTCAGAGCAAGGCCGCAGCAGCTTTGATAAAGAGGTAATGGGGCAAACACTTACAACCCTTCGTTCACGTATTGAAGAATTAGGTATTACCGAAGCCGTAACACAGCGACAAGGTAAGCACCGTATTCGTATAGAACTACCAGGCGTGCAAGATCCAACCGAAGCTAAGCGTATTATTGGTGCAACCGCATCGCTTGGTTTTTATCAATTAAAAGAAATAGGCGGGCAAACATTTAATATGCAATCGGGCGGAACGATAAAGCTCGATCCTGTGCCAATTTTTACAGGGGACCATATTGATAACGCCAATATAGGCCGCGACGATTGGGGTAAACCACTGGTACAACTAAGCTTAGACGGTCAAGGCGGGGATGCAATGTCGGCGTTTTCAAAAGCCAATATTGGGAAGCCAATGGCAACGGTTTACTCTGAGTATTCTCAAAACGCTAAAGGCGAAGTAGTTAAAAAAAGCGACGTTATTAACGTAGCCAATATTGCTCAGCATTTAAGTTCGCGTTTTAGTATTACCAATATGAAAAGCCAACAAGCGGCAGCCGATCTGGCATTATTACTACGCGCAGGCTCGCTTACAGCACCCGTTACAATTGTGCACGAACAAACAATAGGGCCAAGCCTCGGCAGCGAAAATATTAGTAATGGCTTAGCCGCGCTTATGTTAGGTATGGGTATTACCCTTGCATTTATGGCGCTTTGGTATCGCCGTTTAGGCCTTATTGCAAACGTGGCGCTTATATTAAATTTAACGTCGCTGGTGGGCTTAATGTCATTATTACCAGGGGTTGTGTTAACGCTGCCGGGTATTGCAGGTTTGGTGCTAACCATAGGTATGGCGGTAGACACTAACGTTATAATATTTGAACGCATTAAAGAAGAACGTCGCCAAGGCCGTGCACCATATCAAGCTATTCAAGAGGGTTATAAACAAGCCGCAAATACAATATTTGACGCCAATATAACCACCATGATCACCGCACTTATTTTATACGGCATAGGCTACGGGCCCGTTAAAGGTTTTGCCATTACACTCGCACTGGGGCTTTTAACGTCTGTATTTACAGGTGTGTACGTATCAAAAATATTAAGCCAAACGTTGTATTTAAAAATGGGTAAAAATGCAGGAGTAAAAGTACATGCTTAACACTTTTTTGAAAGACGAGGCGGGCACACGTTTACGCTTTATGGGCATGCTTTTAAGCACCATGTTAGTGCTGCTATCCGTAGTTACGCTTGCGCAAAAAGGTTTAAATTTTGGCCTAGACTTTACTGGTGGCTATTTAACAGAGTTTACAACCAGCCAAAGCGTTGAACTAAAAGAGCTTCAATCGTTTATTGCTAAAAATCACAATGGTGAGTTTGAGCTAACCGCGCAAGGTAATAGCCATTTTCAATTAAGAGAAGCGCCAAGTGCATCAAAAACAGCTAATAACCTTGATTGGCAAAGCGCCGTTACACAAAATGATGATATAAACGCACAGGTTTTATCGTCGGCCTATATTGGCTCACAAGTGGGCGATGAGTTATTTGATCAAGGCTGCTTAGCCATGTTTGCTGCAATGGTTGCAGTAATGATTTACCTAGCAGTGCGCTTTGAATGGCGATTAGCACTCGGCTCTGTAGTAGCGCTAGTGCACGATTTAATACTCGTACTTGGGTTATTTTCACTATTACAAATTGAATTTAACCTAACCGTACTGGCAAGTTTACTGGCTATTATTGGTTACTCACTTAACGACTCAATAATAGTAGGGGATAGAGTACGCGAGCTTTTAAGTGTTCAATCAAACAATGTACTTAGCCCAGCGACTATTATTAATAATGCGATTAAAAGTACACTAACGCGCACCTTAATAACGTCGGGTACCACACTTGCAACGGTTGCGAGCGTTTGGTTACTTGCAGGCGCACCACTGCAAGGCTTTGCTATTGCTTTATTTACCGGCATTGTAGTGGGTACGTTCTCGTCTATTTGTATAGCGGCAACCTTGCCGGAGCTATTGGGCTTAAGCGCTAAAAACTACGAAGTTAAAGTAGATGCCCACACGCAAACATTATTAGATATGCCATAAGGTTTTTACTAAAGCATAAGCAAAGAGCTGTACCAACCAACCGCAATTTGCTTGTTTAATGCTAATTTAAGCCCCGCTAGTATTCCCACCAAACTTGCGGGGTTTAAAACAATGGTTTTAAGCCTAGCAAAAATGTTAAACTAGCTGCCTTATTTTTACAGCCTGTATTGTACTAATCCCCATGAATAAAACCCACGTTATCGAACATCTTCGCTTTGCGCTAGAAGCGCAGCTTACAACAGCAAAAGTAGCGGCAAAAACTGCGCACGACACCGCCACACATGAAGAAAACATAGCCGAAAATAAATACGATACCCTAGGGCTCGAAGCCGCTTATTTAGCACAAGGCCAAGCCCAGCGCGTAAACGATTGCTATAAAAGCATAGAATTGTTCGAACCTGCCTTTAATGAAAAACCAACCGACAAAATAGCTATCGGTTCGCTGGTATGTTTAGAAGATGATAACGCAGCGCAAAAATGGTTTTATTTAGGCCCTGCAGCAGGTGGTTTAACCGTAAATGTTAAACAACATGCAATTGCTGTTGTAACACCCGGCGCACCAATGGGTAAGCAGTTACTAAATAAACAGATTGATGATGAAATTACGTTAACAATTGCAGGTAAAGCCCACGAATATGTGGTGGTAGAGATTTTATAAAGCTTTGGTTTTTAAGAGAGAAACGTTTACTGGCAGAGCCATATCGACACAATAAACGCTTATTTTTATTCATAAATTAATTGTCGTATGGTATGGCTTCGCCATTTATCCAACCTACAGCTATGCTTTTATAGCGTAACGTGGTGTGTATTTCAATTTGTACAAAGGCATATAATGAGAAGTACCTAATAGTTTTAAAATGAGCAGGGTTGACGTTAGGTGCTCCCTTTTTAATTGATTTTAGTGCTTTACAGCCTCGTTAGTTGTATTTCCCAAGTTGGCCACTCGGTGCTACTATAATGATACACTTGTTTGGGGATTATTATGAGAGTAGAACTAGTAACAACATTGAAGCGTCAAGCAACGAAGATATTATCTGAACTTCATTCCTCTAAAGAACCTGTGTTGATAACTGAACATGGGCAACCATCTGCATACTTAGTAGATGTTGATGATTATGAATTTATGCAAAAGCGTATGCAAATTCTTGAGTCTCTTGCAAAAGGAGAGCAGGCAATAAGTCGTGGTGAAACCATGTCGAATGTTGAAGCTAAAGATAAAATGAATAAATGGCTGAAATAATTTGGACTAATCCAGCTTTGGATGATCTTAACGATATTGCTGAATATATCGCATTAAGCAATTTGCAGTCAGCGAAAAAATTGGTTTCCAAAATATTTGAAAAAGTTGAACGTCTCGAACTCTTTCCTGAATCAGGTAAAAAACCAATTGAGTTATCTAACCTAAATTATCTTGAACTGGTCGTGAATCCTTGTCGTATATTTTACAAAAAAGATAACGATAAAGTATATATTTTGCACGTAATGAGACAAGAGCGGGACTTACGAAAATTTTTGTTGCTAACTCAATATACAGCTAACAAGTAGGTAATCCCTGAGTGAAATTAGTATGACCCCCATACTAATTATTATAAAAAGCAATTATTAAAAAGCCATTCAAACATTTATCAAAATTCCAACTTAACCAATATAAAAACTAAATTATGGTTTGTTTATTAAAAAAATTGCTACACGTGTTCGTTAAGTGTCTAATATACCGTACATAAATAATATGGAGGTTGAAAGATGAGACATAACAATTGGTCTTGCCCTAAGTGTAATAATAACGAATTTGATACCGGTGAAATAAGAGTTTCGGGTGGCTTTTGGTCAAGAATTTTTGATGTTCAAAATAAAAAGTACACCGCTGTGACATGCAGTCGATGTAGTTTTACTGAATTTTATAAAGGTTCATCATCAACACTTGGTAACGTATTTGATTTCTTTACTGGGTAATCAAAGCTTAAAAAGCACCTTAACTGAAATGTAAACTGATCAGTTCATGAGATACCTCCTCATTAAGGTGAGGAGGTTAAATGCTTAAACATACCTAAGCGATAATTTGCCTTATTAAATGTATGGTGGACCTTTAGATATGCAATAACTAATAGCAGTTAAACAAAATCAATTACACGCACTAATAATAAGCTTCAATGACAGAGCATAAGGCTTGGATGAATTTATTTTTATGATTTTTCATCTAACATCCTATATTTTAAATATCCAATTTTAGGTAGCTTTTTTCACAAACTTCGCTGTTACCATCATTTCGCCAATACCATCTACTTTACAATCAAGTTCGTGATCTTTTTTATCAAGCACTCTTCTAACTACCGCTTTGGTGCCAATTTTAATTACTTGCGAGCTGCCTTTAATTTTTAAATCTTTGGCTACAGTCACTTTATCGCCATCATTAAGTAATGTGCCGTTGGCATCTTTAACTAAAATGGCGGCTTCATCGTTTATATTATTTGGGTTCCACTCATGGGCGCACTCGGGGCAAACAAGCAGTTGTTGGTCCTCGTAAACATATTCACATTGGCATTTTGGGCAAGCAGGCAGCGACATTTTTAACTCTCTTAAGGTATTGTTTTGCGTATTTTAATCGGCATTAGTTGGAAAATATAGTTAATCAATATTTTTCATCTTCACGCTAAAAATATCTCGTTTGTGCGTTTTTAAAAAAGGGCATATAAAGCACATGTCGCTTAAGCAATTTAAGCGCTAACTCGTACAGTAGGTACCTGTTAAAGCACCCATCATATTAAGTGATTCGCGCAATGCCCACTTAGTACGATGGGTGTTTCTATTTATAATGCTTAGTATTTTACTAAGCATGCTTTTTATATTTTGACTTAACTAGGAAAAGTCGTGTTTAAAACCTTAATTGTGGTTGATAACAACGAGCAAACGCTTGCTCAATCGTTCGAAAATGTAATTACGTTTAATACCTACTTACGTGATTACCCAAAACAAAATGAACCAAAAACACGCATTATTAATCTGTGCGACTCAAGCCAATACTTGAGCAAAGGTTACTATTGCTCGTTACTTGCTGAGGCGCGCAAGCACCAAGTTTTGCCAAGTGTAAAAACCATAAACGCATTGCGTAGTGGTCAAGCCCCTATGTTAAATGTGGGCCAAATAGATGGCACACTTTACTTTGGTAATGCCCAGAACGATTTACAATCAAAAGCGGCTAAGTCGGTATTTAAGCAATACCCAACGCCTATTTTATTTGTTGATGAACAGGGCTTATTGCAACAAGGCTCGATGTCGTCTTTAAGCGAGCAGCAGTACAGCGAATTTGTAGCCAAGCTAGATAACTTTACTAAAACGCAGTGGCGTATTGGCTCAGTGCAACGTCGTTTTAGATGGGACATGGCAATACTTGTTGATCATAACGAAAAAGTACCACCGAGTGATAAAGACGCTATTGCACGTTTTATTAAAGCCGCCGCTAAACACGGCATTAATGCACAAGCATTAAGCTTTGACGAAATTGATAACATAGCCCAGTTTGATGCGTTATTTATTCGCCAAACTACAGCGATTGACCATCCAACGTACCGCCTTGCAAGCAAAGCGCAAAGCCTGGGTTTAGTGGTTATTGACGATGCTGAGTCTATTTTACGTTGTTGTAATAAAGTGTATTTACACGATGCGTTTAATTATCAAAAAGTGCCAAGTTTAAAAACGGTTGTAGTGGCAGATCAAGCAAGTGAAACGCTTGAGCAATTAGAAGAAGCGTTTACGTATCCGCTTGTTTTAAAAATGCCTGAAGGGTCTTTCTCAAAAGGTGTTTATAAAGTATCAAACCGTGATGAGCTTGAAGCTAAGCTTACAGAGCTGTTTGAATTTAGCGCATTAGTGCTTGCACAAGAATACATGTATACCGAATACGATTGGCGAGTGGGTGTGTTAAATGGTCGTGCAATTTATGCATGTCGTTATTTAATGGCGCGTAACCATTGGCAAATTTATAACCACGATGCTAAACGGTTTTTCTCTGGTGGCTTTGAAACATTGCCAACCTTTGAGCTACCAAAAGCGGTGTTAGATGCCGCATTAAAAGCATGTAAAACAGTGGGTAGGGGTTTATATGGCGTTGATGTTAAAGAGCATCAAGGCAAAGCATACGTGCTTGAAGTAAACGACAACCCAAGTATTGATCACAAAGTAGAAGACGGCTATTTGGGTGACGAGCTATACATGATCATTATGGATGAATTTAAACAACGCTTAGAAGCACGAGGCCGTGGGTAATAACATGAGCAACCTTGTTATTCGAAAAGCGCTTAGCAGTGATTTAAATGCACTGATTGACGTTGAAAATGCTTGCTTTAATAACGATAAATTGAGCCCGCGCAGTTTAAAGCGCTGGCTAAGTGCTAAGCATGGTATTTTACTCGTTGCAGAAAATGGCGAGCAAATATGCGGCTATGGGCTAGTGTGGTGCCATAAAGGCACACGTTTAGGGCGTTTGTATTCGCTTGCTGTAAAACCCACAATGCAAGGTAAGGGGATTGCAAAGGCATTGCTTACTAGCCTTGAAAAAGAAACGTGTGAGCACGGGCGTATTTACCTGCGTTTAGAAGTGGCTGTAAATAACGAAGGTGCGATAGGGCTTTATAAAAGTTTAGGTTACAGAGTGTTTGGCCAATATAGCGATTATTACGATGACCACAGTGATGCACTACGAATGCAAAAAAACATTCGACAAACGAGTGAGTTAAAAGTGGCGCGTTTAACGCCGTGGTATCAGCAAACTACCGAGTTTACATGCGGACCTGCTGCACTATTAATGGCAATGGGGGCACTTGAGCCAACAACTGAGCTTAGCCAATCACATGAGTTAGCACTTTGGCGTGAAGGTACCACCATTTTTATGACATCGGGTCATGGTGGTTGTCATCCGTTTGGTTTGGCACTTGCCGCTAATAAGCGTGGTTTTAAAAGCGAGGTAATGGTTAATACCACAGAGCCTTTGTTTTTAGATGGCGTACGCAACGAAAACAAAAAAGTGGTACTTGCCACCGTGCATCAACAATTTGTAGATGGTATTGCACAGGCAAATATACCGCTTACGTATAAAGATGTAGAGCTTGAGCATATTGAGCAGTGGTTAAGTAAAGGCTTTAGTGTGCTGTTATTAATTAGTACATACAGTTTTGATGGTAAAAAATCGCCACATTGGGTGTGTGTTACGCACCTTGATGAGCACTGCGTGTATGTTCACGATCCGTTTTGTGAGCCGGGTAGTGATAAACAGCTCGCAATAGATTGCCAATATGTACCTATTGCGCGAAGTGATTTTAGTAAAATGTCAGCGTTTGGTAGCCAACGTTTACGAACGGCGGTGGCTATAGCTAATAAAATATAAGGTTAACAGTGACTTTTTTAGATTTAATTGATGTAGCCCCGTATTCGTGGGCAGCTATTGGTACTGCAGCTTTTTGCGGTGCCATTATTGGTATAGAGCGCCAATTGCGCGGCAAACCTGTAGGTATTCGCACCTCTGCGTTAATAACCTTGGGTACGTATTTGTTTTTATCGACCGCGTTTAATTTACAAGGGGATGTGATAGATCATTCTCGTGTAGTTGGGCAAATAATTACAGGTATTGGCTTTTTAGGGGCTGGCGTTATGCTCGCAAAAGATGGTGCGGTAGTTGGTGTAACCTCTGCTGCAACCATCTGGGTGCTTGCATCAATAGGCGTTATGATAGCGACCGAAAACCTTGGCGCTGCAATAAAGCTCTCGGTGCTGGTGGTCGGTATTTTATACGGTGTAGACGTACTCGAGGCTAAATTTAAAAGCTTAAGCAAAGGCGTACACACTAAAGTAAAAAACTATCAAAAACGCTATTATCGAAAAGAATTTAACGACTCAGAACGCCACTAAAAGTGGCGTTTTTTATTAAAGCCTGACTGTTTGAAAATGAATAGCGTCTTCAAGCGGGGCAGGGCGGCCTATAAAGTAACCTTGCACGTTATCAACGCCCAGCTTTCTCAGCGTACTTAATTCTTCTTGATTTTCTATTCCCTCTGCAACTATTGAGCAATTAATTGCTTTGGCAAATCCGCATAGTGCCTTAGCTAATAAAAATTTTCTACGATCTGTATTTATATTTTGAGTAAGGCTTATGTCTAACTTAATGATATCTGCCTCTAATTCTAAAATATGCTGAAAAGATGAAAATCCAGCACCTACATCATCGATAGCGAGTTTTACACCTCGGTTTCTTAATGGTTGAAGTGCGGTTCGCATCGCTTGGTAGTCTAAAATAGGTGAATGTTCAGTCACTTCTAAAATTATTCTATTACAATCGATGCTTTGTAATACTTTGTCTATTGAGCCTGATAAAATATGCTGAGGTGAAGTGTTGATAGTGATATAAGCTTTTTCATCAAATTTATCCAAGCAATGTAATGTATTTTGTATAGCAAGTATCTCTAATGCTTCTCCTAGACCTAGCTTTTCAGCATCTTTAAACCAAATGTCAGGTGTTTTATAGGGTTCAATAAAAAAGCGTGACAGAGACTCATAACCCGAAAGTTGATTGGTTGATAAATTAAATATGGGCTGAAAATAAATCGTAATATCGTTTGTTTTTATAATATTTTCAATAAGCGATTTTGACTCATTATTTAAAATGTTAGATTGGACATTTTTTTCGATTAACTCTGTAGCTATTTCAGAAATTAACCTAAGAAATGACAAATCTTTGTCGTTCAAGGTATTATCTAATATGGTTTTATAACAGCAAAAAGTGCCATAAACTTTTCCTGTAGATAACACAATAGGTACACCTATATAAGAGCCAATATTTAGCTTTTCTGTAACTGGCATGTTACGGGTTATAGGGTGCTCAAGAGTATTTGGGATTATTTGTTCTAGCTCGTTATCGGATATTTTTTTACAGTAAGTTTCGCAAATTGGATCTGAATCACCCACGGATACGCAGGTATTTGTAGTTTGGTTATCTACCACTTTAAAAACGCGATCAGTATTGGTGAATTCTGAAATAAACGCGACTTCCATACTCAAATGTTTTCGTACGAGTGAAAGTAACTTTAATAACTTTGATTCAATAGAAGCATCGCTTTGTGGATCAAAAAGGTGCTTACTAAGTTTATCTTTCATGCAGTTACCTTGGTATGGCATAAATTATATTATTGATAAGAGTATAATTTATGTATAAAAAAATGCCAATTTAGAGTGCCGTCGCTGGTTATCCAAATAACTTTCGTCTAACTACTTTTCTGTAACCACTGGGTGTTTGGCTTAATACTTTTTTAAACACGCGTGTTAAATGCCCTTGGTCGTTATATCCCACTTCTAAAGCCACTTCTTGAATTGATAAATTTGATGATGCTAATAACTCCTTCGCACCTTCTACGCGTAATTGTTGCCAATACTCAATAGGGCTTTGATTAGTGGCTGCTCTAAAACGGCGGGTAAAAGTACGGTAGCTCAAGCTAAATTGGGCAGCGACTTCTTGCAGGTTTAACTCGGTGGCTAAATTGGTTTTTAGCCAAAACTGAATTTGCGCAATTAGCTCGTCGGGATGACGGTCAACTGCACCTTCTAAGTAGCGTTGATCTTCATAGGGTTTACGTATTTCGTGCGAAAAGTTTCGCTCTACATGTTGAGCGGCGGCTTTTCCATAGTACTGACTAATAATATGTACGATCACATCTGCAAGGGCATTAAGGCTTGCTACGGTGTACATGCGTTCTGATTGGGTTATAAAAAAGTCGGGTTTTAAACGCACTAACGGGTAGTCGTGGCTAAATTGATTGGCGTAGTGCCAATGGGTTGTAGCAGGGTGCCCATCAAGTAAGCCAGCCTCAGCTACTAAGCAGTTGCCAGTGCCTACACCAATTATATGGCTGCCTGCGCTAAAGCTCTCGCTTAGCCAATCAACTACGCCTTGATTTGTACGCACTACAGGGCGCGGGTTTCGCCAAATTCCGGGCACTATAATTAAATCACTGTAGGGGGCGTTAGTTGTTATGCAATCAGGAATTATCGCAAGGCCTGCGCGAGTGGGTATAAATTCAGCATTTTTAGCCACTAAATTTATAGCAAGCGGTCTAAAGCTTTGCTTATCAAGATGGCCTTTAGCAAAGGCCTCGCCGGCTCTTAACATCTCAATAGGCAGCGTTAAACTGGTAACTAATAAATGCGGATATACCGCTATAGCAATGTTTAGTGGTGGATTAGTGTTTTTTTCAGTCATATAAATGCTCCGACCAGTATATTTTGGCCTTTTGTGCTGAATATTTGGCTATTAAAGCACAATGCATAGTGCATAATCCATTTAAACTGCCTGTTCTTCTAATAACACGTTTTTAAAGGTAAATTATGACAGCATTACCCGTTATAGTAGGCATGGGTGGCATTAACGCCGCTGGCCGTACTTCTTTTCATCAAGGTTATCGCCGTATCGTGTTAGATAGTTTAAATGCTCAAGATCGCAGTGAAACATTCTTAGGCCTCGCCACACTGATGAATCTAGTAAGCGTTGTAAACGGCCAATTACAAGATACACAAGGTAATAATGTTGAGCAAAGCGACATAGAAGCACGCTTTGGTGAGCAAATTATTGCTGGTACGCTTATTCGTAAAATTGAAAAAGAACACTTTGATGCAGATGCCACACCGTGGCAGCAAAAAATGACACTAAACGCATCAAGCGATAACGCAATTGTGTTTGAAACGCGTGCTCGCGACTTACCTACACCTGTTCCAGCTAGCTGGCAAGTTGAAGAACTTGAAGGCAAAAAAGTAAAAGTAACTATTGCAGCCGACTTAGATGTTAAGCATGACTCAACACGTGATAATCCAATTAAATCTGCAGGGCAATTCCCGACTGGGTTTGATCCATCTGTTATGTATAACAGCCGCTATCAGCCTCGTGGTTTGCAAGCTACTATTTTTGCAGCTACCGATGCTATTAAATCAACAGGGCTTGATTGGCAGCATATTATGAATAGCGTAGAGCCAGATAAAATTGGTACCTATTCAGCATCAGTAATTGGCCAAATGGACGACAAAGGCTTAGGCGGTTTAGTAAAGGCGCGCCAACAAGGCGACCGTGTTAGCACTAAGCAGTTAGCACTGGGTTTAAATACAATGTCGACCGACTTTATTAACGCGTATGTTACGGGCAATGTAGGGACTACGTTTTCGACTTCGGGCGCCTGTGCTACGTTTTTATACAACTTACGTGCAGCGGTTAACGACATACAGGCAGGGCGTACACGTGTTGCGGTTGTCGCAAGTGTTGAATGTGCTATTACACCAGAAGTGATTGAAGGCTTTGGTAACATGAGCGCACTTGCAAATGTTGAAGGTTTGCGCCGTTTAGATAACTTATCAAGTGATGAAGAACCAGATTATCGCAAAAGTAGCCGCCCATTTGGCGACAACTGCGGCTTTACATTAGGTGAAGGCGCACAAGTTGCTATTTTAATGGACGATGCCTTAGCCCTTGAACTAGGCGCTGACATTATGGGCTGCGTACCGGATGTATTTGTAAATGCAGATGGCATAAAAAAATCAATCACGTCACCTGGTCCTGGTAACTATATTACCATGGCTAAATCGGCTGCTTTAGCAACGAGCCTTTTAGGCAAAGAAGCTTTGCAAGAACGTAGCTTTATTTTAGCGCATGGCTCAAGTACACCACTAAACCGCGTAACAGAGTCGCTGATATATCACAAAGTGGCACAAACGTTCGCTATTGATAATTGGAAAGTGACAGCGCCAAAAGCCTATGTTGGTCATACTATAGCTCCTGCAAGTGGCGACCAATTAGCGATAGCTTTAGGTGTATTTAGCCATAATATTATGCCGGGTATTACCACAATTGATAAAGTGGCTGATGATGTTTACACCGATCATCTTGATATTCGTAATAGCCATTACGAATGCGCTGATATGGATATTGCTTTTATAAATTCAAAAGGCTTTGGCGGTAATAATGCAACAGCTACCGTACTTTCACCAAAAGTAACAATGCAAATGCTCGCTAAGCGCCATGGCGATGAAGTTATGAGTAGTTACGCGCAGAAAAACATGGCAATTAAAGCCGCGCAACAAATGTATCAAGCTCAAGCTGATTTAGGCCAATATGAGCTTATTTACCGCTTTGGCGACGGACTTATTGACGACAACGACATTGTAATAGACGAGCAAAGTATTCAGTTACCGGGCTTTAAAAAAGCAATTACGTTTAGCACAACAAATTCCTATCAAGATATGTTTTAAGCACACATACTTGTTAGCAAGGCGCTTTTTAAGCTGTCTCTTGATCACAAGTCTGACTCAAGAGATTTTGCTAAATCGTAGCCTTCCAGGATGGCTTGTAACTTAAGCCATCCTTGCCATAACACTTTCACAGATGCACGCCCTGTGCGCTTGGTATCTTTCCAGCCTCCTAACTTTGCCAGTTCCTGATACGCCCATGACATATTTGGAGCAGTTTCAGGCAATGGTGTTTTTATTCTCTTTAACCACAATAACTTCCATGCTTTGGGAGATAACA
>NZ_JASDCB010000032.1:0-46366 GCF_030408135.1 Pseudoalteromonas sp. APC 3691
TGTTGATAATATCGAGAGCATTAGAAAGTTGCATAAAAAATCCGAATTCTACAAAAGAATTCGGATTCTTACATACCTAGAAGATCGTTCAAGTGCTATTAACTATTTCTTAAATGATCGGCATTACCGGTAATCATTAGCTTTTACCGTGGTGGCTGGTGCCCATATTGTAATTTAGAACTAAAAGCACTTAACGACTACTTACCACAATTTAAAACTCAAAGTGCTCAGTTAATCGCAATATCACCACAACTACCTGATGAAACTCTCTCAACTGCACAAAAAAACGACCTTGAATTTGACGTGCTTTGCGATGTGAGCAATAAAGTAGCTGAGCAATTGGTTTGTTGTTTACACTTGATGAGCGTATTCAAGCGTTATATACACAATTTGGTATTGATTTTGAACACTACTACGGCGATAAAAGCTTTAAATTACCGCTACCGGCCACCTATGTGATAAACCAAGAAGGTGTAATTACATACGCATTTTTAAGCGAAGATTACACCCTACGCGCAGAACCTATTGATGTTATGACAGCACTTGAATCGGAGAATAATTAATGTCTATTTTAAAATCGTTAAAAACACTTACTCTTTCACTACTTGTGGGCACAAGCCTTGTATCTGGTTATGCAGTCGCTGATGAACCAAAAGAACAAGCAAAACCTAAAGTGCTTATTTTTGATGTAAACGAAACCCTACTTGATTTAACGTCAATGCGTACCTCTATTGGTAAAGCGCTAGGCGGACGTGAATATTTATTACCACTGTGGTTTTCAACTATGCTGCATCATTCATTAGTAGATACTGTAAGCGGTAGTTATCACGACTTTGGGCAAATCGGTGTGGCGTCACTTCTTATGGTTGCTCAAAATAACAACATTGATATTACAAGTGAACAAGCTAAAACAGCTATTGTTACGCCTCTTTTAACGCTTCCTCCCCACAGCGATGTTAAAGAAGGACTGGCAAAACTCAAAGCACAGGGCTATAAGTTAGTAAGCCTTACAAATTCTTCAAACAAAGGTGTAAAGGCACAGTTTGAAAGCGCTGGTTTAATGTCTTACTTTGATGCGCGTTACAGCATTGAAGATATTAAAATTTACAAACCAGACTTACGTGTGTATGAGTGGGTACTTAAAAAGCTAAACGTAGCACCAAATGAAGCAATGATGGTTGCAGCCCATGGCTGGGATGTTGCTGGTGCAAAAGAAGCTGGCTTACAAACCACTTTTATAGCACGCCCAGGTAAAGCACTTTACCCATTAGCTAAAAAACCAGATCACGTTGTGAAAGATTTACATGAATTAGCCGCTCTACTTAAATAAGTACACGCTGATGAATCAATACCCAAGCGGCCAATGTTAGGATGACATTGGCCGCTTTTTTGTAACTCCCCCTAAATATGTCTTAGTGTATTTATTTTCATAATCTGTATGTTAAAAATTGAATGTAAACAAAGCATTTAGCCCGCTACGCGTTATTTTATCTGCTAGCAATTTAGTACTCACAACGCTACTATTAAATAAATACGTGGTGGAGAACATAATGAATAGTGAAAGATTAGGTGAGTTTGAGCAGTACTTTCAAATTAATGAAAGTATAAGAGTAAATTTATTCCCCGTATCAAACGGACAAGTTCCTAAATCGCAGCTTGAGCTTGAAGACGACATTCCCCCACTATTTAGATTAGCAAATGAAGTAAGTGAGCTTGAGCAAAGCTCGTTACGCCCACTGCGTAACTTAGGCGATATAGCACAAGAGCTAGCTACTTTTTTACAAGCGCAGTCACGTAAAATAGATTTAATAATGAGCCATATTTTGGCCTCAGAACAAGCCCAAGATAACGCAATACAATGTGATAGCTACGGCGGTGGCGGTATTCGTTTTACATCACCTGAAGTACACTCAATTGGCCAAGCATTTAGAACCAAACTGTTTTTGCACCACGAGGCCTCTGCGGTTTATTGTTACACCGAAGTTGTGGCAGTAGAAAAACAAGATAGCGAACACTACCAATACACTATGCTCTTTACCGCAATTAGAACCACTGACCAAGAACTTATTGTTAGAGCGAGTTTACATGCTCAAACCCGCCAACTTAAAAAACGTCAAGAACTTGATCAAAACCAAGGCGACCTAAACAGTGATAATTAGCTGACATCTTTATGTAAAATGCTAAACTAGCGCCATATTAATTAGTATATAAAATTCATGAACTTTAGACTTTTACCAGAATGGGCCGAGCAAGACGCTGTTATGCTTACATGGCCTCACAAAGACACCGATTGGGCCGACAACTTAGCGCGTGTAGAACCTGTATATATTGAACTTGCTAAACACATAACAACGCAGCAACAGCTTGTTATTGTGGCGCATAACAGTGCCTTAAAAGTGCATATTACAGCATTACTAAATAGTGCTAACGTCTCTCTTAATCGTGTCCATTTTGTAGTAACGCCTACTAACGATACCTGGGCGCGCGATCATGGTCCGCTTACTTGCGCCGCAATTGACTCACCAGAGCAACTAAAAGTATATGATTTTACTTTTAATGGTTGGGGCAATAAGTTTGAAAGCGCATTAGACAACCAAATTAATCGTACTTTGGTAAAAGAGCTAAGTAGCACAAACAACCAATATCAAGCGCTTGATATGGTACTTGAAGGTGGCGGTATTGAAATAAACGAGCACGGTGTGTTGCTAACAACCAGCGAATGTTTGCTTAATAAAAACCGTAACCCTGATTTAAACCCAAATGATATTGAAGCTCTTTTAAAAGAGTACTTAGGCGCGACGAGTTTTTTATGGGTTGAACATGGCTATTTAGCGGGCGATGACACCGACAGCCACATTGATACTTTAGTGCGCTTTGCACCAAATAATACCCTTGTATATGTGCAGTGTGACGATAAAACTGATGAGCACTTTAGCGCACTTGATGCGATGGAAAAACAACTAAAAACCTTTAAAACTGCCGATAACACCCCATATAACTTAATTGAGTTACCGTGGCCAAAAGCCGCTTATGACGATGAGCAAACACGCTTACCGGCTACCTACGCTAACTACTTAATTATTAATAATGCTGTGCTTGTGCCAACGTATAATGATGCCAGTGATGAGCGTGCTCTTGCGCAAGTTCAAAAAGCATACCCACAACACACTATTATTGGCGTTAATTGCCAACCAATAATTGAACAATTTGGCAGCCTGCACTGTATTACAATGCAATTACCTCGTGGATTTTTAGCTGGAGCAGCACAATGACAAGCCCTGCAAAATTAACCGTTGCGTTAGTGCAACAAAGCAATACCGATAACGCTCAGGACAATATGGCAAAATCAATGAGTGCCATTCGTGAAGCAGCTCAAAAAGGTGCAAAACTGGTTGTACTTCAAGAGCTACACCGAAGCCTCTATTTTTGCCAAACCGAAAATGTTGACGTATTTGATTTAGCCGAAACCATTCCAGGCCCTAGCAGTAATGCCTTAGGTGAGCTTGCTAAAGAGCTAAGCATTGTTATTGTGGCCTCTTTATTTGAAAAACGCGCTACGGGCCTTTATCACAATACTGCGGTTGTATTAGAGCAAGACGGCAGCATTGCGGGTAAATACCGTAAAATGCATATTCCTGATGACCCAGGTTTTTACGAAAAATTTTACTTTACCCCAGGTGATATCGGTTTTGAGCCTATTCAAACCTCGGTGGGTAAATTAGGCGTGCTAGTATGTTGGGATCAATGGTTTCCTGAAGCTGCACGTTTAATGGCAATGGCTGGCGCTGAGGTATTAATTTACCCAACCGCTATCGGTTGGGATCCTAACGACGATTCGGCTGAGCAAACTCGTCAAAAAGATGCGTGGGTTATTAGCCAACGTGCCCATGCTGTTGCCAATGGCGTGCCGGTAATTAGCTGTAACCGCGTTGGCCATGAAAGTGACCCTAGTGCGCAAAGCGATGGTATTTCGTTTTGGGGCAATTCGTTTATTGCAGGCCCACAAGGTGAACTATTAGCAGAGGCTAATAATACTGATGAGCAAATTTTAGTAGTAGAAATTGATCAAAAACGCTCAGAAAACGTAAGACGTATTTGGCCTTTCTTACGTGACCGAAGAATTGATCACTATAAAGACCTAACAAAAATATACCGAGACTAAGTAACCTTAACTCAAGATGGCTCTTACTTGCTAAGAGCCAACTATAAATGGAGTAATAAATGGCGTTTGAGCAATGGGCAGCCTTGCCTTGGGTAAAATCTCATAAAGATAAAATTCAATGGGGCCAGCTAAGCGGAAGTGGTTTAAGTATTGCTATTGCTGAAGGCGTTAAACAACAAGATAACTTAGTCTTAATTGTTACGCCTGATACACCAAGTGCACTGCGCCTTGAAACAGAGTTAGAATATTTATTACCCGATAACCCAGTCATGGTATTTCCTGATTGGGAAACTCTGCCATACGATCATTTTTCTCCCCATCAAGATATTATTTCAGCCCGTTTGGCCACTTTAAACACCTTAAAAAAAGAACAACAAAGTGTGTTAATTGTGCCTGTATCTACTTTAATGTTGCGCACAGCCCCGGCCTCATTTATTTACGGTTCAACAATAAACTTTAAAGTGGGCGACAAACTAGACACTCATAACTTCCGTGACAACTTAGAGCAAGCTGGTTATTTAAATGTTCAACAAGTAATGGAGCACGGCGAATACGCTATACGCGGCTCTATCGTTGACTTATACCCAATGGGTAGCCCACACCCATTTAGACTCGACTTTTTTGATGACGAACTCGATAGCATTCGCTTATTTGATGTAGAAACACAGCGCTCTGATGAAAAAGTAGATAAAATTGAGCTACTTCCAGCACATGAATTTCCTACTAACGACGCTGATATTGAACGTTTTAGAATAAGCTACCGTGAAAAGTTTGGCGCAAGCTCGCAGCAAGATTCAGTATACATGCAAGTAAGCAAAGGTAACTGGCCTGCAGGTATTGAATACTACATGCCGTTGTTTTTTGAAAAGCTCGCGACTATTTTTGACTACCTGCCAGATACAACAACCGTTATGCAGCTGGGTGATTTAGAGCATGCGGCAGATAACTTTTGGCACGATGTAAATGTACGCTATGAAAACCGCAGAGTTGACCCACTTCGTCCATTACTTGAACCTAATGCGCTTTATCAGCCAATTGAAGAGCTGTTTTCTAATTTAGGCAATTTTGCACGTATTAGATTATCCCTTGCAAAGCTTGGCACTAAAGCGGGTAATAAAAACTTAAGCGTTAGCGAGCTGCCAGCCATTCGTATTGATCATAAACAGCATGAACCTTATGGCGCGTTTATAAATTATGTAGCAGAGCAAAAAAAGAAAAAAGGCCGCATATTACTCAGTGTTGAATCGGACGGTCGTCGCGAATCATTGCTGAGCATTTTAAAACCAAGCGGTTTAAAATTTAAAGAATTTGAAACACTCGAACAATTTATAAAAAGTGCAAGTGATGTAGGCTTAGTAGTAAGCCCGCTCGAGCAAAGTGTAGTACTTGGCACTAAACCAAGCCTTTCTATTATTACCGAGCAAGAACTACTTGGCATAAAAGTATCTCAGCGCAGACGCCGCAAGCACAAGTACGAAGCCAGCCAAGATGCGCTAATTCGTAATTTAGCCGAGCTTAAAGAAGGTCAACCTGTTGTGCATCTTGATCATGGTGTTGGCCGTTATCAGGGTTTGCAAACAATTGATGCTGCAGGTGTAGTTACTGAATTTGTAACAATTACTTACGCAAGTGAAGCTAAATTGTACGTGCCAGTATCAGCATTGCATATGCTGAGTCGATACTCTGGTGGTGAAGAAGCCAGCGCCCCGCTGCATAAGCTTGGCTCAGATGCATGGGAAAAAGCAAAAAAACGTGCGGCTGAAAAAGTTCGCGATGTCGCCGCAGAATTACTCGACATTTATGCTCAGCGCCAAGCAAAACCTGGTAATAAATTTACTCTAGATGCCCCCGCATATCGACAATTTAGCGATAGCTTCCCGTTTGAAGAAACAGACGATCAGCGCAACGCCATAGAAGCCGTATTAGGTGATATGCAATCAAAACAAGCGATGGATCGTTTAGTGTGTGGTGACGTAGGCTTTGGTAAAACAGAAGTGGCCATGCGCGCTGCTTTTGTAGCGGTTAACGATGATAAACAGGTAGCCATTTTAGTACCAACTACCCTGCTGGCTCAACAACACTATGAAAACTTTAAAGACCGTTTTGCTGATTTTCCTATTGAAGTAGGTGTGCTTTCGCGCTTTAACTCCACTAAAGAGCAAAAAGACACACTTGAAAAAATGGCCAACGGTAAGCTCGATATAGTTATTGGCACGCATAAACTTATTCAGCAAGACATTAAATTTAACGATTTAGGCTTGTTAATTGTTGATGAAGAACATCGCTTTGGTGTTCGTCAAAAAGAGAAAATTAAAGCACTGCGCGCCGATGTAGACATACTCACACTGACTGCAACGCCAATACCTCGTACACTCAACATGGCCATGAGCGGCATGCGCGATTTATCGATAATCGCAACGCCACCGGCGAAACGTTTAGCGGTAAAAACCTTTGTACGCCAACGCGATGTAGAACTTATACGCGAAGCAGTACTGCGAGAAATTAAACGCGGTGGCCAAGTTTACTTTTTACATAACAACGTAGAAACTATTGAGCGTGTTGCACAAGAAATTAGTGAATGGGTACCTGAAGCAAGTGTGACCACAGCTCATGGCCAAATGCGCGAGCAAGAGCTTGAGCAGATAATGACTGACTTTTATCATCAAAAATACAACGTGCTGGTATGTACCACGATTATCGAAACCGGTATTGATGTGCCTACGGCTAATACCATTATCATGGACAGAGCAGATAAACTCGGCCTTGCCCAGTTACACCAATTACGTGGACGAGTTGGGCGAAGCCACCATCAAGCGTATGCCTACTTACTAACAGGTGATCCTAAAGCGCTTTCTAAAGATGCGAGTAAACGCTTACAAGCAATTGAATCATTAGAGGATTTAGGTGCAGGCTTTGCCCTCGCTGCACACGATTTAGAAATTCGTGGTGCGGGTGAGCTACTTGGCGATGATCAATCAGGCCAAATGCAAACCATCGGCTTTAGTTTGTATATGGAAATGCTCGAACAAGCCGTAAATGCGCTGCGCGAGGGTAAAGAGCCAACGCTTGAAAACCTACTTCAAAAACAAACCGAAGTAGATTTAAAGCTAGCTGCATTACTACCTGATGACTACATACACGATGTTAATGCACGCTTGGGTATGTATAAGCGAATTGCAAGTTGTGCTAACCTTGATGATATGGATGAACTACAGGTGGAACTAATAGACCGCTTTGGTTTACTACCTGATGCTGCTAAAAACCTATTTAGCCTACAATTATTAAAAATGAAAGCTAGTAGTTTAGGTATAACTAAAATTGAGGCAAACCCAAAAGGTGGTTACTTTGAGTTTAGCCAAGATACCAAGGTTAACCCTAGCTTCATCATTGGCTTGATACAAAGTGCACCTAAGGTGTACAAAATGGATGGCGCAAATAAACTGCGCTTTGCAATTAGTGAGGCAAATGCCCGCGAACGCTTAAAAATGGTCACTGCAATGATTGCAGATTTCGAAAAAAAGGTTAGCCATTAATGTTGCTAAAAAAATCGCTTATTGTTTTATGCTGCTTATTTAGCAGCACTGCATTTGCAGAACGCTGGTTTGAGGTTGAGGTGCTTGTATTTAAACAGCGCCCTGCCCCGTATTTACAAGAAGACTTTAGCCTTAAGCACAAAGCTATTGAAGATAAAAATACGCTAGACTTACTGACCCCTCTTTACACTGAACAAGCAATGCAGGCCTGCATAGATGGCGATGAGCGTTTTCAAAAACGCTCTTTTACAGATTCATTAGTAAATTCAAACCCGCAATCGGGTGTATGTGGTGACAGTACAAACTACCTACAAAGCTATGATGAGCTACCTGTTACACCTCTAGCGCCCGCTAAAGATGATATGCAGCAAACTTATTTATTAGCGCCAGAACAGCTGCAATTTAAAGCGCAGTACCGACAGCTAGATCGCAAAGGATTAACACCTATTCTACATACAGGCTGGCGCTTTGAAGGCGCAAGTAAGTCGCGTGCACCAAGCATGCATTTAATCGCAGGTAAACACCTTAAAAGTGACTCTAACTTAACCCCTAGCTATTCAAACCCTGATTTTGTAAGTTTATTAAATTCACAACCTGAACTATTTAACGACCCGGAGCAATCAAAGGCAGAATGGGAACTAGACGGTTTATTTAAAATACACTTACGACATTATTTATACATTACAGCTAATTTTGATATTAGCCAAAAGCTAAAAAATGGCGATATAGAGTCAGCCCGCTTTTCTCAGTTTAGACGTGTAATAAGTGGTGAAGTACATTACTTTGACCACCCACGAATGGGCATGATTGTCCAAATCAGAAAATTCAAACATTAATACTAAGTAGGATATAACAATGAAAAAACTCCTTATCATCGCAGCTACATTAAGCCTTGCGGCTTGTTCTAAAGTAAGCCTTGAAAGCTACGAAAAAATTAAAGTAGGTATGGATAAGACTGAAGTGGAAACCATTTTAGGCAGTGCTGATAACTGTGTTGAAAAAACACTGCATACTAATTGTGTGTGGGGCGATGAAGCGAAAAATATCGAGATCACGCTAGTGTCAGACAAAGTAACTTTATATAGTAAACATGGTTTAGCTAATAAATAAATTTAAAAAAGGACTGATTTTATCAGTCCCTTTTTTATTCTTAAGCTTACTTTTTCGAGTAAATGAGCTCAATATTGACGATTTTACTGCGATTTAACGTTATTTTATAGCGTTGGTAAAGTGTTCTATCTTCCTCAGTCAGCACAAGCACCATGTTAAGTTGGTAGCGCCGCTCAACCGCCTGTTTAGATATTTTATTACTGTCTAAATGATATAACTTCCCTTCACCACGTTTTAAATAACGCGCAAATGGCGCAAGACTAAATTGCAGAGTTTGTTGCAAGGTATCGTAACCAGGTAAAAATTCTTTTGCACTTACACGCGTTTCACTCGCAAAATGTAACCACTGCGCAGCTTGTTTATTTTGCTGTCGACGTTTTGAAAATATAGATTTTACTTCTTTAGGGATTTTTTTAAAGCGTGTGTATTCAAGCCAAATTAGCTGACTCGCTATTTTGTCTTTGGTAATACTATTTTTAAAACTAAATCGCCACTTGGGTCGCCCTTGTACAATAGCTCGCCAAATCATACGCGTAATATCTTCTTTAAATATCTCACGCAGACCGTAAATAACCCCCAAAATTAAAATAAGCGTCGCGGTGACTTCAGTAAACGTTGAGCGAGCATTAAGTATCACAACCATCACAAATGCCATTATAACGGCTGTTACCGTGCCCTTAACTAATCGCTTAAGGTAGCTATTAAGAAACCGCGTTTGGCGTTGTAATATAACGCCATGCTCAATTAAGCGTTGTAGCAAGCGCATTTTATTTGTTATTCGATTAGCGTCTTGCATTGTGGTTTCAGAATTATAGTTTTTGTCAGCCCGGTACGCATTTTCGTTTTTACAAAACTGCATTAAATCGTTACGTTCTTTTGCATAATCGCTACTACGGGGGCCTTCATCTAAAAGCTTTAAAAAAGATTGCTCAACATGCCAACTTAAATAGTTATCAGCATTGGTAAAAAATGGCAGTAGCTTTTCGTCATCTGGCGTATAACGGCGCAGCTTTTTTAAAAGCCCTTCACTTTGTTCATATACTTCGTTAGCACGTTTATAAAAATCTTCGGCTTCGTCAATTTTTAACGCGTCTTTTATATCGGCATCAAGGGCTAAACGCACTTGATAACAAAATAAGTTAAGATTTTGACGATAATCTTGTTGCTCACCTTTATTTTTACTCACAAAGCGGCTTCGCACTAAAGGCAGGTGTATATTATTCGCGTTATACGCTAAATGGGATTTGAAGTGGTTATTAAAGTAAGATTCTTCGGTAAGCGTTTGCGGATTAATCCCCATTTCATTAGGGATAGAAAAATACAGATCTATGCGCTGCTCAGAACGAGGAGTTAGTTCTGGCTCAATGACAAAAGATAAGTTTTCATCTTGTTTTAACAATCAGTTCTCCTTCTAAAATATCGTTTTAGTGTACTTGTCTCCTTTGTTTTGTTCAATAAAAAAGGCCCAGTAAATACTGAGCCTTAATACGATTAATGTGCTAGTTAAAACTTGTAGTTTACACTTGCAAAAATACGTGAACCAATTACATCGTAAACCTCAGGAACTGTACCCATATCGTTACCGCCTAATACTTTCTCAGGCTCTTTATCGAAAATGTTGTTCATACCACCAGTAAATCTCAATGCATCATTCAAGTTATAGCTCATTGAAATATCGTGGTAAATAATGTTGTCAGTACTAAAATTTTCGCCGTAGTATTCACCATCCATTCCACGAATGAATCGTGCGTTATAGAGGATGTTTAATGAATCAGTAAGATCGTAATTAACTGAAAGGTTCGACTTTATTTTAGAATAGCCACCAAAGTTGCCATCGATAGTACCTGTATAATTAATGTCATCTTCTTCAAACTTAATTAGATAAGTAGTATCAAGGTTTATACGGTATCTATCACCCGTGTAACTAACATTCCAATCAACCCCAGATGTTTTTTGAGAGCCAACATTAGTTAGTACAGAAGTTAAGTTAGATAAATCGCCAGCTTGAGTCACTCTAATTGATGAACATGAATCTGTATCGCCTTCAAAACAAGAGTTCAATTCATTCTGAACATCCAAGCGGGTAATTGCATTAGTAATATCAAACTTCCAGTAATCTAAAGTACTTGATAAGCCATCAGTAACTTCCCAAACCATACCAAAAGTGAATGAACGGCTTTCCTCTGCTTGTAGGTCATCATCACTTGCACGGTTTACAAGTATTTGAGCATCTGTAGCATTTTCCCATGGATCTGATAAGTAATCATAAGAACCTGAATTTCCGCCAAATAATTCAGCAACATTTGGTGCTCTAAAGCCAGTAGCTAATACAGAGCGCACCATAAATTCATCAGTGACATTCCAAGTGGCACCTAGTTTCCAGGTAATTTCACCACCAAAGGTAGAATAATTATCGTAACGAGCCGCACCTTCTAATGATACAGACTCCAAAACTGGTATTGATGTCTCAAAGTAGACTGACTGTACAGAATAGTCGCCATCTGTAGAATCCTGCTGTGCTGAAGAACTTTCGCCTAATTGAGTAATTAAATCAGGGGTATAAAAACCACTTTCAAAACGGTTTTCAATACCTATAGCATAACCAATATCACTTTCTGTTACATTGCTGTATCCAGCAGAAAGAACGAACTGCTCATTGCCGCCCTCATTATTGGCCATAAATATTGAATTATTAGCTGTTAAGAAGTTGCGTTCTAGAGGTTCGCCACTAAACCAAATATCCTGATTAGCATAAATACTTTCTTCTACTCTGACAGCGTTAATTGAATTTTTTACGCTATCCTTAGAGTCATTTCGCCCATAAGTTGCACTTATATCCCAACTAGCATCATTATCCAAAAGACCTTGTAAAGATACTGAAGCTCTGTAAGTGTCAGTTTCTTGTTCATAGAGACGAGGACCAGCATCAGCCATTCTTCTTTTATATTCTAATGTATCAGCTAGCGTACCATTTTCAGAAAATGAATTGGTATATTTAGCATTAAGTCTATTGGTTTTTAAATCGATACTTGTCGGTTGCGGCGCTAATTGCTGCGATGATTCACGACGCGTATACATTAAATCGATATTTAAAGTTGTATCTGAATCAAGTTCAGTATCGTAGCTTGTAAAAAGACTATACAAGTCATTGGGTGTTTGCGCATAACTAGATGTAGTGAAATCATAAGAAGTCGTTCGATCTTTAAAACCACCATTACCATCTGCAGTTTTACCACCTAATGTACCTTGTGGTATCCAAGATGACTGCCCTGCATCCACAAAGCGCCGATCAGATTGAATTATTTCTCCCCGACCAGAGTACTGAGCGCCAACGACAAAGTTACCATCCGCTACCTGCATACCGTGGAGTATACTAAAACCGTAATTATTGCCGTCATTCTTTGTTGTTCTACTACCATCAATATTGAGTTCAGTGCCTTCAAAATCTTTTTTAGTGATGATATTTACAACACCAGCTATGGCATCAGAACCATATACTGCAGACGCACCATCTTTTAATATCTCAATAGACTTGATCATCGCAACTGGAATGGTATTCAAATCGACAGAAGAATCAGCGCCAGTACCAGATGACACCATTCTGCGACCGTTCAATAAAACTAAGGTACGTTGAGAGCTCATACCACGTAAGTTTACTGTTGCAGAACCACCTGAACCGTTATTACTAGTACCACCTAAGCTTGTACCTGCAACTGAAGGTTGATTTGAAAGTACATCAGCAACTGATGTATAACCACTTTTGGTAATAAAATCATCACCAATGACGGTAATAGGGCTTGACGTTTCCATATCAGTGCGATTAATACGAGAACCCGTCACTTGAATTTTTTCGATTGATTTTGCAGCTTCGTCTGCCGCTAAAACTTGCACACTAGAGAACATTGGGATCGCTGCAATTACAGCTAAACCAAGAGTTGATTTTTTCATGAAAGAACCCTACTTGTTGGAAATTTACCTTTATTGGTAATGCTCACTTTTTATTAGAATAGTGAGTCAGGTGGGCAACTTAGGCGCCCTTAACTGAACGAAAACTTAATGGCAGCTCAATTTATATCATGCAATAAAATGGAATAACTACTTTAGGTACATAGGTTACATTATGTTTCAGTATTAATTAATAAATACAATTTAAAAACAGTAACCTAACAAAAAACCGAAACATTCGAAACACACCTGAAACCAAAGTGATTCACTTTGTAATCAAATGTAATTAACTGAGCTATGTACCAAAAACAGACAAATTAACAACTTAATCACAGCACATTATTAAAACCGCAAAACTAAATGTTAATTAATAACCATATTTATGCATGCTTGGTGCTTAAATAGTCTTATTTAGCCTCTTTGGAAGGTTTTTTGATTAGATTTTTTATTCAGTCGTAATTAAAGTTGAACTTTTTGAGAGCACTTATTCACTATTGAAGTTTTGTCAGTATTAAAACCTAAAAAGGCAATTTTATTGATCTTGTCACTCAAATAATCGTATGTATAAGAAAACGAACTCACATCAAAAATGTAAGCTGTATACAAGAGTTTGTAGTCGCAACTTTAATACGTTACGTAAAAAGAGTAATTGTGTGTTTGTATTACAGAGGTGGCATTATCTTTAACGGTTAGTTCTAAATTCCAAAGCATATTTTGCTCAGAACAAATACCTACCATAGTATTACTTTGCCACAAATCATTATGTTTTTTAAACTGCTGAGGAATGTAACCCATGTACATAGTAATACCTTTTAGCTTGGCATCTTCAATTGTAATGTTTGTTGGTAAATCACTAAAAATAGTAAATGGGGTTTCGGGGGAAAGGGTTTTCTCGCTTAACCATACTTTAACACCATTTGAAAAAGTGCAAGGTAAATTAGCTACACATGTAGTGCTTTTAAGAAATTTTTCATCTGTATTTTTAGAGAAATCACACGCTGTTAATAAAAAAAACACCGCCGTAAATAAACTTAATCTATATATAAACATAACAATTTCGCACTAAAGAAAAGCAAATACTAATAATCGTGACTGTAAATAACAAGTGCGAGTGTTACTATTAGGCCAAATTAGGCACAAACTGTATCAAAAAATAAACAACAAGCTCACAAAGTTTGATTGATGTCATAATTTTATGTAATTGACCTATCTTTTTTAGGCCAAAAAATTTATCATTTCACCCGCAAAAAAATAAGGGTTTCTCAAGTTTTTTTTTCTGAAGTTTTCATGTATTGAAAGTTTTAGATAACACGCTTGGGGAAAATAGTAGGCCCCACTTTTAAAGGTGGGTAATTCATTTCTAAACGCATTTATTGCAGCGGAAGCCAGAAAATGAGCCAAACAGTAGCATCACAAACTGAGTATAACTATAAGGTTGTACGCCAATTCGCTATTATGACAGTGATTTGGGGCATCGTTGGCATGAGTATTGGGGTTCTGATTGCTGCCCAATTAGCTTGGCCAGCACTTAACTTTGATACACCATGGTTAACTTACTCTCGACTACGTCCGTTACACACGAACGCAGTAATTTTCGCATTTGGTACTAGTGCACTGTTTGCGACGTCTTATTACGTCGTACAACGTACTTGTCAAACGCGTCTTTTCTCAGACAAACTCGCCGCCTTTTCATTTTGGGGCTGGCAGCTAGTTATTGTATTAGCAGTAATTACATTACCACTTGGTATTACTAGCTCAAAAGAATACGCAGAACTTGAATGGCCAATCGATATTTTAATCGCTGTGGTTTGGATTGTTTACGCTATTGTATTCTTTGGTACTTTAATCAAGCGTAAAGTGTCGCACATTTATGTTGCTAACTGGTTCTATGCTGGCTTTATTATTACTGTTGCAGTACTACACATTGTAAACAGCATGGCAGTGCCTGTGTCGTTAACTAAATCATACTCAATCTACGCAGGTGCGGTAGATGCTATGGTTCAGTGGTGGTACGGTCATAACGCTGTAGGTTTCCTATTAACTGCTGGTTTCTTAGGTATGATGTATTACTTTGTACCAAAACAAGCAGGTCGCCCAGTTTACTCATACCGTTTATCGGTAGTTCACTTTTGGGCATTAATTTCATTATACATCTGGGCAGGTCCTCACCACCTTCACTACACTGCGCTTCCTGATTGGACGCAAAGTTTAGGTATGGTTATGTCTATTATCCTATTCGTACCGTCTTGGGGTGGTATGATTAACGGTATTATGACCCTATCAGGCGCATGGCATAAACTACGTACTGATCCAGTACTACGCTTCTTAGTTGTTTCATTGTCTTTCTACGGTATGTCTACGTTTGAAGGTCCTATGATGGCAATTAAATCTGTAAATGCGTTATCTCACTACACAGATTGGACAATCGGCCACGTACACTCAGGTGCACTAGGTTGGGTTGCTATGATTTCAATTGGTGCTATTTACCACTTAATTCCTGCGCTATTCGCGCAAGGTCGTATGTATAGCGTTAAATTGGTTAATACCCACTTCTGGTTACACACTGTAGGCGTTGTTTTATACATTGTTGCAATGTGGATTTCAGGTGTAATGCAAGGTCTAATGTGGCGTGCAGTGAATGCTGACGGTACATTAATGTACAGCTTTGTGCAGTCTTTAGAAGCGTCGCATCCCTTCTATATCATGCGCTTTGTAGGCGGTGTATTCATCGTAACGGGTATGTTAGTTATGGCTTATAACGTTTACCGCACTATTTCAGCTGAGAAAGAATCTCTGAAACTAGACGCGCAAGCACAATTAGCATAACGGAGTGAGATGATGAGCAAGAAAAATTCACAAAACAAACATGAAATAGTAGAAAAGAACGTTGGCCTTATGGCTATTCTGACTGTTTTTGCTATTAGCTTCGGCGCGTTAGTTGAGATCACTCCGCTAATGTTTCAAGACGATACAACTAAACCAGTAGAGGGTTTACGCCCTCTTAACGCTTTAGAAATGGAAGGCCGCGACCTTTACGTGCGTGAAGGTTGTTCTAACTGTCACTCACAAATGATTCGTCCTTTTCGTGATGAAGTTGAGCGTTATGGTCACTACTCTGTAGCAGGCGAATCAGTATGGGATCATCCGTTTTTATGGGGTTCTAAACGTACTGGTCCTGACTTGGCTCGTGTTGGTAAGCGCTACTCGGATGATTGGCATTATGCTCACTTAGTTGATCCACGTGCTGTGGTTCCTGAGTCAAACATGCCAGGCTTTCCTTGGTTAGCAGAGAATACGGTTGATACAAGCCTTACTCTGAAAAAACTACAACTTTTCCGTGATACTTTTGCTATTAACCCAGAAAACCCAAAACATCCGGGTTTAGGTTATGGCGATGATGCAGAGCTTCAAGCAGATGTTGATAAAGTTAATGCTATGAATGATGGCAAAGGCGCAACAGAAATCCAAGCTCTCATCGCGTATTTACAGCAACTTGGTACCCACTTGAAGTAAAAAATTATGGATTACGGAACATACAGAGGCATTTTGACTCTGGTAATTTTAGTATTGTTTATTGTGATTGTTGCATGGGCATATAGCAAGCGAAGCAAAACTCGTTTTGACAGCGCTGCTAATGCCATTTTTGAAGATGAAAAAAAACATGACAACACGCTCTCTAACGAGGAAAAGGAGTCTGAAAAATGACTAGCTTTTGGAGTATTTGGGTTATTGTATTAACCCTTGCATGCTTATGCATCATCTTTGGCCTATTAGTTTGGAACTTAAAAAACTATGCTGGCGTAAAAGAAGGTGAAAGCTGTGGACATGAATTTGACGGCATTGAAGAGCTAAATAATCCACTACCAAAATGGTGGACCTACATGTTTTTCGCAACTTTCATTTGGTCAGTATATTACCTTGCAGCTTACCCAGGTTTAGGCAACTGGGAAGGTTTAGGTAAATGGACTAGTTCTAATCAAGGTATTACGTCTTTAGCTGAATCTAAAAAAGCAGTTGCAGAGGCAAAAGCGGATGGTCGCTTTGTAAAACTTGATAAAGAGTACGAAGCTGCAGAAGAGCGCTTTGGTCCTATTTTTAATAAACTTGCACAAGTACCCGTTTTAGATTTAGTTAACTCTAAATTTGAAGGTGATGCTGCACAGCAAATAGCACTTGATAATGGTAATAAACATGAGCAAACAGATGGCCAAGTAGCCATTGAAATTGGTCAGCGTTTATTTTCACAAAACTGTGCGCAATGTCATGGCTCTGATGCACGTGGTGGTGCTGGCTTCCCTAACCTAACTGATAAAGATTGGTTATATGGCGGAACACCTGACAAAATTAAAGAAACACTTCTTTATGGTCGTATTGCAGCAATGCCAGCTTGGGGTCCTGCTCTTGGCGAACAAGGCGTTAAAGAAATGACAGCACATGTGCTGAGCCTTTCTGGTCGTACTGTTAACCAAAAAGACGCAGACGCAGGTGCCGCTAAGTTTGCTATGTGCGCCGCATGTCATGGTGCTGATGGTAAAGGGTCAGTTGCACATAACTTACCATTTGGCGCGCCTAACCTGACTGATAACATTTGGTTATATGGTGGTTCTCAACGTGCTGTTGAAGAAACGCTTAACCACGGCCGTGCCGGTGTAATGCCTGCATGGAAAGACATTTTAGGTGAAGATAAGATTCACTTATTAACTGCCTATGTTTACAGTTTATCGCAAGATAAATAAGCACGCGGTTAATAAAATGTTTATAAATTAATTTATTTAATTCAATAGATTAATCCAGATCAAAAAAGCCTCCACTGTGAGGCTTTTTTTTAGTCTTTTACGTATAATTCCTATAAAATAAACCTCCCTAAACTAATTTAGAGCAACTATGCAACCTACTCCGTGGTATAAAAATTTTTGGCCTTGGTTTTTAATCTTTTTTCCGTTAGTTGCCATTATTGGCTGTATTAGCTTATTTATTACGGCAATAGGTAACGGTCCAGATATGGTTGTTGACGACTACTACAAAAAAGGTAAAGCAATAAACTTAGAACTGACTAAGTTTGAAAAAGCAAAAGCACTTTATCTACATGGCGAATTAAATGTAACAAACGAGCGTGTAAGCTTTAGATTTTCTAAAGGCGACTTTAGTAATGTACATGCGTTGAAGCTATCTTTTTATCACCGCACCATTAAAGCACATGACTTTGCAGTTACGCTTACGCCTAATGCTAATCAAGAATTTACTGCATTACTTAACGAGTATACGCAAGGTGCCTACTCTGTCTTTATTGAGCCAATAGATGGCAGTTGGAAAATGAAAGAAAATATAACGTTACCAACTGAACAAACCGTTTTAGTTACTCCTAATTATAAGTAGTAATAACTATGTCTAACTCTTGCTTTCATTGCCTTGAAAGTGTGCCAAACGGATTTAGCGCAAACGTTATAATTGACGATAAAGCTCAGCCAATGTGTTGCATTGGCTGCCAAGCTGTTGCGCAAAATATTGTTGATCAAGGTATGACCGATTATTATAAATACCGAACGGTTCGTGCTGGAAAGGTCGAACAGCTGGTACCTGAGCAACTCGCATTTATAAAAAGTTATGACAACGAAGACATTCAAGACGAATTTATAGCCACTAACGATAATATCTCAGAGGTATTATTAAGCGTTGAAGGTATAACCTGCGCCGCTTGTGCATGGCTTATCGAAAAACAACTCTTAAATTTAACCTCAGTTAAGCGTGTTGATGTAAATACATCTACCAACCGCGCGATGATTCAATGGGATAAAACCAGCACCCCATTAAGTGAAGTTATTACTTCCTTAGCTAAAATTGGTTATAAAGCCTACCCATTTCAATCAGATATTGAAGCTCAGCAAAAGCAACAAACTGCAAAAGCCTATATTCGCCGTTTAGGTGTTGCTGGTTTAATGACCATGCAAGTAATGATGTTTGCATTTGCCATGTACTTTGGCATGTTTTCAGGCATGGACAGTAACTTTGAGCAGTATTTTAGATGGATCAGCTTAGTACTTGCCTCCCCTGTTGTTTTATATAGCGCACTGCCCTTTTTAACCAATGCTATAAATGGCTTGAAAGCAAAACAGCTCAATATGGATTTACCCGTATCACTGGCTATTTTTGGCGCATTTGGCGCAAGTTGTTACGCCACATTTATGCAAGTCGGCGAAGTGTATTTTGAATCTGTGTGTATGTTCACCTTTTTACTGTTATTAGGTAAATACCTTGAATTTAGAGCGCGTTTAAAAGCCAGTGAGTTTACTGCCAACTTACAAAAACTATTGCCATTAACAGCCCGCACCATTAACGAAAGTGGCGAAGAGCTTATAATTGCAGCCAAAAAACTAAAACTTAATGACGTAGTACTTATTAAAGCGGGTGAAACGATTCCTGCCGATGGCGAACTAATTAAAGGTAAAACCACCGTTGATGAGTCAATGATGACGGGGGAGCATCAACCTGTAACTAAATTTATTGGTCACAATGTTTATGCCGGTTGCGTTAACCACGACGGCGTTATTGAAATAAAAATTAATAAAATTGGCCAAAATACACTTTTAAATCAAATAATACGCCTGCAACATAACGCATTAACCAAGCGCCCTAAACTAGTTGAAATTACTGATAAAGTCGCACAGTGGTTCATAGCTTGTTTGCTTGTATTTGCTTCACTTACAGCGATCGGCTGGTACCAAATTGATCCTGAGCACGCATTTTGGATCACCATTTCGGTTTTAGTTGCTACCTGCCCGTGTGCGCTGAGTTTAGCTATACCCACCGCGCTTACATGTGCAGTGGCAACACTTACTCGAAAAGGCGTATTAATAAAACAAGCACATGTGCTCGAAACACTCTCACAAATCACTTTATTTGCATTTGATAAAACAGGCACACTTACGCAAGGTAAATTTAGCCTTGATGAAGTAGATATAATCGATAAAAAATATACAAAAACGCAAGTGCTAGATATGGCAGCCATGCTAGAGCGTTATTCTGAGCATCCTATTGCCAGCGCTTTTGATGAAATCACGCCCGTTCATAACACTCTTGATAACGTTGAAGTACATCCAGGGCTAGGAATTAGCGCACAAGATACAACTCATCATTACGCAATTGGTAAAAGTGGCTGGTTTGATAGCAAAAAATCGAATGCACAAGCAAGCTTATATATAAATAAACAAGTTGTTGCACGTTTTTACTTTGTTGATAAAGTAAAAAACGATGCGAAAAAGCTTATAGAGTCTCTTCAATCGCAAAACTTAACGTGTCATATGTTAACCGGTGACGCGTCAGATGCAGGGCAAAAAGTAGCTAAACAGCTTAAACTTGAAAGCGTACAATCAGGATGTTCCCCACAGGATAAACAAACCGCAGTTGAGCAATGGTCTTCACAAAGCGAAGTGGTTGCTATGGTCGGTGATGGCATAAACGACAGCCCAGTATTTGCCAGTGCGCATTTATCAATTGCTATGGAAACCGGTGCTGACATATCAAAAAATAGTGCTGATGTAGTGCTTCTTAATAGCGATTTAGCCTCCATTGGTCATTTACTTAATGTTGCCAAACAAACCAGACGTATTATTAAACAAAATCTTGCGCTGTCTTTATTGTATAATGCTTCCATATTACCATTGGCAGCGCTGGGCTTAGTAGCCCCATGGATGGCTGTTATTGGCATGTCTGCCAGCTCAATTATTGTGATTAGTAATTCACTAAGGCTATTAAAGTTATGAGCATAATTTACATTTTGATCCCTATTGCCATTTTATTTGTCATTATTGCTATTGGCGTATTTTTTTGGGCCGTAAAAAGTGAGCAGTTTTCAGATTTAAACAAGCAAGGTCATAGTATTTTGTTTGAAGACGACAAAGAGCAACATAATAAAAGTAATGATTGACCCTCTTTATACCAGCGCATTTTTAATGGGCCTAATCGGTAGCGGTCATTGCATTGCTATGTGTGGCGGTATTGCAAGCTCATTACAACTGGCTAGTGACAAACGCAAAACATTTACCTATTCATTTGCCTATAATGTTGGACGTGCCCTGAGCTACATGGCAGCAGGCGCACTTGTTGCAGGAATTAGTAGTCAATTTGCAAGGCAAAATACGTCCTTTTCTTTAGCCCTTTCATTCATTGCTGCTATTTTTATGCTCCTCGTTGGCGTGTATATAATGCGCTTGGGCCCTACTTTGCAGTGGTTAGAAAGAATTGGCAAAACCTTGGTGTGGCAACACATTGTTAAACTAAATAAATATTTAATGCCTATCAACTCTCCTTTTAAAGCCCTAGGTTACGGTGCTTTGTGGGGCTGGCTGCCTTGTGGTTTAGTATATTCAGCGCTTACATGGGCGATGACTAGTCCTAGTGCTTTAGATGGTGCTTTAGTTATGCTTTGCTTTGCTCTGGGTACTTTTCCCGCGATGATCACGTTAGGCGTTGCAGCGCAAAAACTAAATACTATTATTAACCATCCATGGACCCGAATTGTTTTAGGCAGTGTTATAATTTGGTATGGTATCTACTTATTGATTATTGCAACCGACAAGTTGGTACATTAATCTACACAATGTCGTGAATAAAAATTTAAACGGATTAAATTATGGATTTCTCTCAAAGCCGTACTAAAGGTAATTGTGCTATTAGCTGTAATAACTGCAGTATTAGTCAATTGTGTTTGCCATTTTCACTTAATGGCCAAGAAATGGACAAGCTAGACGAAATTATTGAGCGAAAAAAACCTCTCCATAAAGGCGACTACTTATTTGAATCAGGCGCACCTTTACAGGCTATTTATGCGGTACGTTCAGGCTCATTTAAATCGTACACATTATCAGAGCGAGGTGATGAGCAAATAACTGGCTTTCATTTAGCTGGCGATCTAGTTGGTTTTGATGCGATAAATAAAATGACTCATCCCAGTTTTTCACAAGCACTTGAAACGTCAATGGTTTGCGAAATCCCATTCGATACTCTTGACGAACTATCAGGGAAATTACCTAAACTTCGCCAACAAATAATGCGTTTAATGAGTAGCGAAATTACTTACGATCAAGAAATGCTGTTACTACTCAATAAAAAATCAGCAGAAGAGCGCCTAGCTAGTTTTATTTATAACTTATCTGAGCGCTTTGGTGAGCGCGGTTTTTCGCGTAAGGAATTTAGATTTACGATGACTCGCGGTGAAATTGGTAATTACTTAGGTCTAACTGTAGAAACGATTAGCCGTTTATTAAGTCGTTTTCAAAAAGCAGACTTAATTAAAGTAGAAGGTAAATTTATTACAATTTTAGATAATGATGCCTTGGCTAAAACAGCGGCAATTGTTAAGCCTCGTCAAATTAAATAGTTTGATTTAGAACAACAATTTATATGCTACCCCTTTAACTGTTTTATATTTACGTTACACTAAATGTACACCCGTTATGTAAATGGAGTAGCATATGAACACTATTAAACGCATTATTGCGGTTATTGACCCTACCAAAGACGATCAACACGGCTTAGCACGTTCAATAGATTTAGCTAAAAAGTCTGGCGCAAGTATTACCGCTTTTATGACGGTTTACGACTTCTCTTACGAAATGACAACCATGCTATCAGGCGATGAACGCGAAGCAATGCGTGACGCTGTACTAAAAGATCGTGAGCTATGGCTAAACGATTTAGTCTCTCCTTACAAAGATATAAATATTGAAACCCAAGTGGTTTGGCATAATCGCCCTTACGAAGCCATAATCGATACTGTAATTGATGAAAAGTACGATCTAGTAATTAAAGGCACACATCAACATGGTGCACTTAAATCCGTTATTTTTACCCCGACCGATTGGCACTTAGTACGCAAATGCCCAGCTCCGGTTTTATTTGTAAAAGAAATGGCGTGGCCTGCTCACGGTAATATTTTAGCTGCTGTAAATGCAGTTAGCGAAAATGAAGAGCATGTAGCACTTAATAAACGCGTTATTAAAGACGCACAATTTTTATGTGAACTTGCCAACGCAAAACTTAATTTAGTTAATGCTTATCCTGCAACGCCCATAAATATCGCAATCGAAATTCCTGAGTTTAACCCGGGGCTTTATAACGAATCAGTTAAAAAACATCATCATGAATCAACCAATGCACTTGCTGCAGAGTTTAATTTAAACCCAGAGCAATGTTTTATTGAAGAAGGCCTGCCAGAGGATGTAATCCCTGATGTAGCGAAGCGGTTAAATAGCGAATTAGTTGTTATTGGTACCGTTGGGCGTACCGGCTTAAGTGCTGCTCTTGTAGGTAACACAGCAGAGCATGTAATTGATAGCCTAGACTGTGATGTACTGGCACTCAAACCCGATGGTTACGTGAGCCCACTTGCAAAAAACTAGATTAACCAAAAGATTTTTAGCAAGTAACAGCTCATATACTACTTGCTAAAAATACCGTGTTTAAATTGCTTTTAATTACATCCTAAACTCGCATATTCAGGTGGTTTGGGTATAATACGCCCCTTTATTTTTAGCAAATAACTTTGCTGTATTGTTTTACTAGGGGGCGTAATTGTCACACTCAGATCAAGCTAAAGCTCAATTTAACTTAAATAAGCTGCAAAAGCGTTTACGTCGCCAAACTGGTCAAGCTGTTATGGACTTCAATATGATTGAAGAAGGCGACCGTATTATGGTGTGTTTATCAGGCGGCAAAGATAGCTACACCATGCTTGAAATGCTTCAACATTTAAAACGTGTAGCACCTATAAAGTTTGACCTAGTTGTTGTAAATCTTGATCAAAAACAACCAGGTTTCCCTGAACATGTACTACCCCAGTACCTTGATAAACTAAATGTTGAGTACAAAATTGTAGAAGAAGATACCTACAGCATTGTTACCGATATTATCCCTGAAGGTAAAACAACGTGTTCACTTTGCTCACGCTTACGTCGTGGTATTTTATACCGCACAGCAAATGAGATAGGCGCTACTAAAATAGCCCTTGGGCATCACCGTGATGACATGATTGAAACCTTATTTTTGAACATGTTTTATGGCGGTAAACTAAAAAGTATGCCGGCTAAATTAATGAGTGATAATGGCGAGCACATGGTTATTCGCCCACTTGCATACTGCAAAGAAACCGATATAGCCCAATACGCATTTGCACAAGGCTACCCTATAATCCCTTGTAATCTTTGTGGCTCACAAGAAAACCTACAGCGTAAACATACAAAAGCAATGCTTGCAAAATGGGATGCGGAGCATCCTGGGCGTATCGAAAGTATTTTTACAGCAATGCAAAACATAGTGCCTTCACATTTAGCTGATGCTGACTTATTTGATTTTAAAAACTTACAAACAGGTGAAGTAATTGATGGTGGCGATATCGCCCTTGATAAACCTGACATACCTAAAGTACCAGTAAGTAGTGAAATTGATGAACAAGAAGTGCCAAGTGTAGTTACTATAAATCTTAGCTAACTTTTAGTTATAGTTAGCTAAGAGTAAAGGATTAAGGGTTTGTATTTATATACAAACCCTTTAATTTACCAATTTAATCTTAAGCTTTACTTTAACTCTCAGCTAAACCTTGTAAAAACTCTAAACTTAACTTTTCTTGTGCATTGGCCTGGTATGGCAACTGTTGCAAGCTATCGTACGAAAAATCGTTAATATCAAAGTGACTTATTTCACTATTCCCAAAGCTGTAACGCTCACCGGGGCTTGGGGACATTTTCTCAATTACAAAATCACTTAAACGCATATCTGTAATACCTTGTGGTAATACCGACCAGTGAGCTTTCAAATTAAGTGTTTGGCTTCCCTGTGCTAACCGCTCTTTAGATACTAAATGAGCAAGTGGTGTATCGCCACTGTATAAGTTAGCCCTAACACGATACAAACCGCTTTTTATCACTGTTAAATTAGCTGGCACGACCATGTTTTCATCTTGTGCATATGCAGTTTCAAAACCTGTTAAAGTCGCACTCGGCGCCATATATTGAATTTGTGCAACTACAGGGACTTTTTTACCAGCAACATCACCCTCTACAAACACTTGCAAACTACGAGGGTAATCATCCTCTCCTTTAAAGGTGATAGTTGCCTCACCTTCACGTGCATTGCCCGTATGGGTATTTAATACTTCCTTTGTATCTATATTGGCAAGCTCAACGACTACTTTACCAAGTCCTTGAGCACTTACTCTTATTATTATTTCTTCTGGGTATACAAAACGATACTGCTTAATACTTAACGTTAAAGCATCACCACTTTCGTCAATAGGGCTTGACACAGGGTAAAACTGGTTTGGTTTTAATCGGTCTTCATCTAGTGGGCTTAATGGTTGAGAATAAGGAGGAAATTTGAGTGCGCTTTGGTATTGCATAACCACTTGCTGCGCCGCTTTTGTTAAGTCTTCATTAAACGCGACTTGCTTTTTTGATTGTGTTTTATTTTTTTTAGGTACATCTATGGGAATCACTTTTACAGGTGATAAATCAGCTGCGTTCGCACTGTGTTTAATCTGTGGTTTTATTGGCTCTACAACTTTATGAGTGTCATTTTTACCAGTAAACCATAGCGAAAATAAAATAGTGCTAATAATTAAAGCAACGACATAAAATTTTTTCATTTTTATATTTCAATCTTTTATAAGGCGTATAGTTTTTAATACTAATCTGCTTATATATGGGGTCTATTTAACGTTAAGAAAATTACGCTAGAACTAGGCAAAAATTTTTGTATCTAGTTGTTCTAAATAAAAAATTTTTAACAACGTTATAGTGCAATTTAATTCGTTAAATTGATCAAAGATTTATGCAGATTGGTATAACTACACGCCTTCTATGTTATGGAATCACATTATAAATAAGTGCTGATGCACTTAAATTATTTGAATCCTTAATATAACGATATTGTTTTTTCCAAAACCAACTACCTGTAGTTTTATCAAACGTATTAAACCCTACGTTATTACCTTCAACATTTACGTTATTCATGGCTATTGTGACATTACCTTTACGCTGCGCGTTATGTCTTTCGTTATGGCTATAACTGTCACTCATCATCATTGGATAATGATTTGGCATAAAGCTACTAACAGCATCACCTTGCGATTTTAAATGGCCATCTGTATCAATACTGCTGCTACAACTTCCAAACGAGCCAGCCGAACTTGCACCACATGAAGAGTGCGATGCTACAACCGAATCATCATTACCTTTTAAAAATCCACCTGTTAAACCTAAATACGCATTACCATCTGCCACAAAGCGTAATCTAGGTGTACGTGCATCAGGAAATGGCGATATTTTACGGGCATTATTCACTTTTAAATCGTGTAATACACCAACAGCTTCGGTTACATCGCTCCCTAGCCACCATTTGAGTGCTGCATCGACCGCAAAGTTCCATGATGCGCCAGTTAAAGCACTAACTGCTACATCAGCCAGCTCACTTCCACCGCCCGCGCCTGCTAAATCAAACGTCGCAACAATATTAAGCGGCTGTAAGCCTGCGTTTTCTAACCAGTTTTCTTGGTTATCAATAATATGGCGTGCAACTAAGTTGCCTGTTGAATGTGTTACAAATACACAGCCATCACTGCATAAATTAGAGCGTGAAATTTGCTTTAACTTTGGCCACACCCAATCGGTAGCAATTTTACCTTCAATTCGCTCATAAGCAGGCCAATCAATTCGCTCATCTGCACGATTATTCCAGTACGATTGCCAATATGTTTCACCGTCATTAATTACATCACTACCCGACTTATTGGTTATTTGCGAAGTTTGTAACCCGTGAATTAATATAATTTTGTAGTCTTTACTCGCAGCAGAAAAGCTCATTAGCATAGCAAGCCCAGCACCAATTAGGTGACTTGGTTTAATTAATGTGTGTGTGCGCTTAGTGTTGTTCATACAATTCCTTAATGTTGTGTACGTAATATTTTATTATCATTTAAGGTATTCATACTAGGGCTTGTCAGCCTTGGCGTTCATCAGCATTAGGAGCAAATAACAAAAATGCAACAATTCATTATCATTTATAGGGATGAAGAAACTTATTACTTGTTATTTAATGGGTTAATAAAGAATAGTTGTTAAATTTAAAATTATCAGGGATGTTTCGAGAGTAATATTGAGGGGGGTTAGGTTGAGCGGTACCGGTAAAGGTGCCCGCTTTAGAATAAGGACGTAACTAATCTAGCCGTTAGCTTTGAGTTCACTGGTAAATTGCCCAATCGCATTTACAACTTCTTGTGCGCCTTGCTGAATTTCCTGCATCACATCACCCGACTCTTTAGATAGTGCTAAACCTTGCTCTGCTTTTTCTTTACCTTTTTCTATTACAGCCACCGTATTTTGGGTTTGTGATTGGTTACGCTGTACTACTTCTACTATTTCTTCTGTTGCTTTTGATGTACGAGATGCAAGCAGTCGAACCTCGTCTGCAACCACAGCAAAGCCTCGACCTTGCTCGCCAGCTCTAGCCGCTTCAATTGCGGCATTTAATGCTAACAAATTGGTTTGCTCTGCAATACTACTAATACTTTGTACAATACTCGATATTTGTTGCGACTGCTGATCAAGCGCTGAAATTTCACTTGCCGCTTGCTCCATGTTAATAGCCAGCTCGGTCATTACTGCAACCGTATCTTGTATAACGCTCGCGCCTTGCTCTGCTTTTTTATCCGTTTGGGTTGAGGTGCTATAAGCAATTTCGGCAGCCTTAGATATCGCAATTTCTTGATTTACTTGCTCTGTAATAACTGTTGCAAACTTCATTACTTTATAAAGCTCATTCACGTCATTTGAGATTGGGTTATATGACGCTTCTAACCATACAACATTGCCGTATTTATCAACACGCTTAAAGCGCTCCGCTATAAACTGTCCTTCTCTTAATTTAGCCCAAAACTGTTGATACTCTTGGGAATTATACTCTGAAGCTTCACAAAATGTGCGATGGTGTTTTCCTATTAATTCACTTTCTTGATAACCCATTGCTGATAAAAACTGCTCATTTGCTTTTAAAACATGGCCTTCTAAATCAAATTCAATTACTGCCATAGAGCGATATATCGCTTTGATAGTGTCGCTTTGCTCGCGGGAAGCCGTAATTGTTTTTGTAAGCACACTCCCGAATATAGAAAAATAGAGCAACTGATCTTGCTCCCCTTTTACAGGATGTACTATTAAACGTAACCATTCAGCTTTACCATCACCGCGCGCAATTTGTAATGCACCGCCCCAATGTCCTTCTTTTTTTATAGCTTGCTGTAGGCTTTTAAATTCTGAAGATTGACGAGATGACTCAGTAATAAAATCATCAAAAGAGTTATTAGTAAGATCGTCTTCGTTGTAGCCTAAGTTTTCTAAAAACCTATCATTGGCGTGCGAAATTCTGCCATCATAGAGAATGTTCAGTACTAACATCTCTCGGTAAAGCCCTTCCCACACTTGTTGTAACGGATAGAGTTCTGCTTTTAAAGAGGCTATTTCATTTTGCTTATTTTTAGAAAAAAACATTAATATCCTTACTAGGGCGTGTTGACCTTTGTGGATTGAAATTTGTTCAATCTAGGGGCGATTAAATCACGGCGCGAGGTTTGTAACCTAGTGGGCTAAGTAAAAACCGAGCAAAGCTTCCGCGTCCTGCTCACGCCCCTTACCTACATCCATGTAGGCAACAAAGAGTTAATCGTCCCTAGAAAGAACCCAAAGGGCAGCGTATGTTTGGTATTTATACTACGTTATCGCCTATTTATGGGGAATACCACACTACATAGGCTCTGCCTTGACTAAAAACCAAACACACTACTGCAAATTCACCCACCAAAGATCAACACGCCCGAATACATTCAGTATAAAATTAACTTTAGTATAGAAGACATTTATAATAACGCGATAAATAACAAGCAGTTTGAAGCTAAATTATTAATAAAAAATTCAAATTAAGCTTAAAATTGTAACCTTTCATATAAACCAGATGCTCTTGATACGCTTTTATTCATTGCTAGTTGCAGTACTTTTTTGTCAGCCACCAGCTCAAACTTATTTTTAGCGCGGGTTATTCCCGTATACACTAATTGCCTGTTAATACCCATGCGCGCTTGTTTTAGCGGTGGCAGTACCATAGCGGTGTAACTAAACTCTGAACCTTGTGATTTATGAATAGTCATTACGTATACTTTATCGTGTGCAGGGAGTCGTGCTGGCGAAAATGCTCGTTGATTACCTTGCTCGTCAATAAATATGGCTTTGAGCTGATTGCTTTCATCGGGCATTAAAATACCAATATCGCCGTTAAATAACTTAAGCTGGTAATCGTTTTGGCTCACCATAATGGGCATGCCTGTATAATGATGAGTATTAGGGCTAACTGTTATTAAACCTTGCTGTTGCAATACGCGCTCTATTCGCTGATTTAAGCTATGCACGCCGTAATCGCCCTCTCGTACCGCAGCTAAAAGCTGATAACTAGCAAAAGCAGCATGCACCTGTGCAACATCTGCACCTTGGGCAATTAAGTTAAGGTATTTTGCATAATGACTTGCTGCACTTTTAACAAGCTTTTCAATTGGTTTTGCTACAAAGTCGTAATCTAAAATTACATCGTTAAAGCGCCCTTCACTACTTTCTTGCTCTACGTAATTTAAAATACCGGTGTTATTGGTGTTTACCGCAAGTGCGAGTTGACCAATGCCGCTTTGTGCATCAAATCGATAACTGTGTTGTAAAAAGGCAATGCAATCTGCGAGTTTAAATTCACTCACGCTTTGCGCTACGAGCTTATGCTCATTATTAAAACATAAGCTATTTAGCTCATCACAACGTGCTTGCGAGTAGCTTGGCGTTTGCCCAAGTGTTAAACCTTGGCATAAATCGCTCATTACGCTGCCGGTATCTACCGAGGCAAGCTGATCTTTGTCACCTAGGAGTATTAATCGCGCGTGCGCAGGAAGTGCTTCTATTAATTTAGCCATCAGCGATAAATCGACCATACTGGCTTCATCAATAATTAGTACATCTAAATGCAGCGGATTACTTTTGTTATGCCTAAATTTATTAGTAAACGGTTTTACACCCAATAAGCGATGAATAGTTTGAGCGCTTTGCGGGATCAGCGTTTTTATATCATCAGGAATCGTTGTGAGCTTATTTTTGGCACCTAAAATAGATTCACTTAATCTTGCAGCGGCTTTACCTGTAGGGGCCACCAGCTTAATACTAAGGGGTGCTGTTTCATAAAGTGACTGCAAAATAGCCAGCAACTTAGTCACTGTGGTAGTTTTACCTGTACCTGGGCCACCCGTGATCACACTAAAGCCTTTGGTGGCCGCAATCGCACACGCCACTTTTTGCCAATCAGTTTCAATTGTCGAATCAGCAGGAAAATAGGTATTTAAAAGTTCAGCCAATACTTCATTATTAATATTGAGCTTTCGCTCGCTCATGCTTAATAGTCTATCCGCGAGTGTTTGCTCATAACCGGCAAGGCGCGCAAAATAAAGTCGCTCGTTAAACAGCTGCAGTGGTTTATTTTCGCCCACGCTTTCATGGCTTTGTAAATAATTAAGCGCTGTGTGTACATTAAAATCATCACTAAACGGGCTTAGCGTACTGGGTACATTGCCATCGAGTTTATTAAAGTCACTTTTGCGCAAGTTAAAAGGATTGCTCCAGTCAACCTCATTTAAGGTTAGGCAGCTATGCTGGCTTTGCTGTGATAAGCACAGCAATAAAATAATATAAAATAGTTCATTGTGAGTTTGCTCAATGTCATTAGCACACAGTAATTCAGCGAGCTTCACATCAACTACACGCAGTCGGTTTTGCGCTAATAAATACTCAAGTAACGGGACTTCGGTAATCGTATTATTTAACACAATGTCCTCTAATGGGGCATCTTGTGCTACATTTTTTGAAGTAAGAGGCTCTGCGGCTTCATTATTAAGTGTCTCGTCTATATCGTCAAACAAGCCAGGTTGCTCATTTAAATCGCTCATAGCATAGCTCCTTGGCTAAATAAGCCATCTAAAATAATCACTTGTTCTTCAGTTAGCTTTTTAAAGTACACGCCTTGCCCTGTCGGCATTCCACGTAAAAACGTGTAATACACGCCGCCTAAATGGGTTTCTATCGAGTAATCAGCTATACGTTGTTTTAATAAACGATGCAGCGCTACCGTGTAGATTAAATACTGTAAATGATACTGATGACTGCTCATCGCTTGCTCAAGCATATCGCCTTCGTAATCAGCTGGCGTACTGCCTAAATAATTAGACTTATAATCTAAAATATAATATTTGCCTTGGTAGCAAAATATTAAATCGACAAAGCCTTTTAACAAGCCTTTTACTTGTGAAAATTCAAGCTTACTTTGCGTAAAACCAAAATGTTTAACCAACATTTCGTTTAGCTTAGGTGCACTTAAGCTCTCAAGTGGTAAATTAAACTCCATTTCGACTAGGCAGTCGCTTGGTGTAAGTACACCCAATGAAAGAAGGCTCTTATCTAGAGAGCTGTTATCTAGGGGGCACGCAAGAACATCGAGCACCCACTTTTCAGCCACTTCTCGCCATTGCTCACCTATGTGGTATTTTTCAAGGCAGCGCTTAACAACTTCCGATAAGTTTTGCTCAGTATTAGTTGGGTGGACTATTGGGCTAGTAAAATCTATTTGTTCAAATATTTCGTGCAAACAACTACCGGGCTTTGGCCCTTTAGGAAAACTATAAGGTGATGGCAGTTCGTCCTCTTGCACTGCAAACTCGTCTTTTTCATGATCTTCATCGCTTCGCCCTGGGGCTAATTGGTCGCTGTGCTTTTTAAAGCTCAACGCGCTAAAGCTGGTTGCTCGCCAGTTACGCTCAATAGTTGCCGTTACTTTATTAACACTTAATGTTTGCTGCGCAATTTTACTATTATTAAAACTAAGTGTTCCCTGCTCTAATAATGTGTGTGAGGTAAATTGCTGATAGCTCATCGCGCTATTAGCGTCGCAAAACTCACTTAAATGCGTACGCCATGTTTGGCTACTGGCAAGTTCAAGCCCTGCAAATAACACATGCCCTAGTGCACTACTTTGCATAGCTAAGCGGCTACTTTGCCCTTGCCCAATATTATAAACACCCAGCGCACAAAAGTGCACGGCGCGAGTAAGTGCTACATACAGCAGGCGTAAATCTTCAGCTAGACGCTCTTGCTCTGCTTTTTGCAGGGCATCTTCGTCTTTACTTAAATCGTAAATCAGCTTGCCATTATTGTGATAAAGCGCTTCTTTAGTTTCGCGATAGCCACTGGCAAATGGCATAAATACCAGTGGGTATTCTAGCCCTTTTGAGGCATGCATAGTAACAATTTTAACTAAGTTGGCGTCACTTTCTAGGCGTACTTGTACTGTTTCACCATCTTGTTGGCTTACCTTTTGTGCAAACCAGCGCAGTAAACGCAGCGTGCCTTCAAGCTCTATTTGTTTTTGTTGAAGTATTTCGCCCAAATGCCTAAAGTCAGTCAGCCAACGCTCAACGTTATACCCTAAACCTTGCCATCTAGCGCTAAGCTGATTATGGCTCATTAAACGCTCAAGCATTGCCATAGCGCCTTGCTTGTTCCAAATATGACTAAGTTGTGCAAAAAAGTTTAAGTAGTCTTGCCATTTATTTTCATCATCGGCGAGTGCATGTATTTCGTTATAACTTAGACAAAATAGCGGACCAGCTAAAACACCGCGCAGCAGTGACTCGTCATATTGCCCATGCAGCGCCGTTAAAAAGTTAAGCAGGTGATGGCTAAGCTCTTGGCTAAAAACGCTCTCGCGCGATAAATACACACTCGCTATTTTGGCTTCGCTTAGCGCTTTTTTCATTATTTGCGCTTCAACACGGTCGCGCACTAATATACAAATATCGGCAGCACTTACAGGATTACTGCCAATACACGCATCCCCCTGTTTTGCTTTTTCAAGCAGGGTCACTATTTTATTAGCAAAGTGAGCGGCTAAATGTGCTTGCCCTACACCTTTGTTGGTTGGTTTGTTTTTTTCATCGGCGGCTTCATCCACAAATACATTAAATTCGAATGCGGTCGCGGGTTTGCCATCAATTAAAAAAGAGTCTTCCGCTTTTTTACCTTTAGCAGCCACTGCGTTAAACGGTATGGCGTCGTTATAAATAAAGCTGTTAGCGTGTTTGCCAAATAAACTATTAACACTATTTACTATATCGGTGCTTGAGCGAAAGTTAGTACCCAGCGTAAATTGCTGATCAGTCTGTACAGCTTCTTTTGCGCCAATATACGTAAAAATATCTGCGCCCCTAAAGCCATAAATAGCCTGCTTGGGGTCGCCTATCATGGCAAGTGTGGTATTTTGTTGCCCATAAATTTTACTAAAAATACCGTACTGAATTGGATCGGTATCTTGGAATTCATCAATCATAGCAACCGGAAACAACTGCGCAATTTTTTGCGCCAGTACGTCGCCTTGCTCGTTATTAAGCGCACTGTGTAAATTGGTCAGTAAATCATCTGGGGTGATCACGCTTTGCTCTTGCTTGCGCTTAACTATTGCGGCTTTTACCCAGCGCGCTGCATGTTGTACAACCGCTATTTTGAGCCCTTGGTTTATGCTGTTATTAAGTGCGGCAAGCTCGTCAAATTGACTCAGTAATGGATGCACAAATAATGGCTGATTTTTTTTATAATTGCCTGCATCGCTTAGGTTTTCTGTACTCCACACTTCAAACGAATACTTGTTAGTGCCAAATTCAAAAAACAAATCGCCGCCTAAACAAAATGCTTCAAGCGCACCAAGGCTGCCTTTTCGTGCTGGCGTTTTAGACCCGCTTAAACCCGAGCCTTTAATAGCACCTATAAACTCTTGATCTAATACTGCTTTTTTAAATGCAGGTACACGGGTTATGTACTCCTCACGGGCTTTCCATACATCATCTAAATTTATTTGTGGTGTAATGTGCGCATTAGCTTTGTTTAAAATGCTCGCCACTTGAGCGAATAAAGCCTCAGGTGCGGCAAATACATCTAAAATAGCATCGGTGCGTTCTTTGTTAAGTGGGTATACAAACGCACGCCAAAAATCTTTAATAGTTTCGAGCAGTATGTCGCGCTCATCTAAAATAAATTCGAGGTTAAACGCCACACCCGATTCAAACGCATGTTGTTTTAGCATCCGCTGACAAAAGCCATGAATAGTAAAAATAGCGGCTTCGTCCATTGATTTAGCAGCTGCATCGAGTAAATCAAAGGCGCGGTGTTTATCATCAATTTTGGCAATTACGCCTTCAATGAGTTCGTCGTTTGGGTCTTGCCCAAGTAGTGCATCGCGCGCAGCAATAATTCGGCTGCGTACGCGGTCTTTAATTTCTTGGGTGGCGGCATCGGTAAAGGTTACAACCAAAATTTGCTCAACACTGAGCGGCGTATTTAACTCACCTTCTATTTGCATACCTAACAAGTAGCGTAAATACAGCCCCGTAATTGTATAAGTTTTGCCGGTACCCGCACTGGCTTCTATTAAACTTTGACCAATGAGCGGCATAGTAAGAGGATTAAGCGCTTGCATGGTCACTCTCCTTTGCGTGTTCAAATAAAGGCGTGAGCAATTTATCACTCCATTTTATAAATTCTTCTTGGCAGTCGTTTAGCGATTGCACCGTTAAGCGGATATACGGGTTTTCGCCCTCTCCTCGCCCTATGTATTGCGGGCTAAATTTGCTCATCGCTTTTGTTATATCGCCGCCGCTTTTAACGTATTCATAACCACTTACCGGAAAGAACGGCACAGGCTCCGCGCGCAGCGCTTTGTATAATTCAAACCAATCAAGTAACAATGCATCGGCATCAGCTTTATTAATTGGCGCAAAGGTAATTTGCTTATCGAGTCCAAGTAACAATGTTTCTACTTGTTGATCCATACTTTGCGCTGCGAGGTGATAAATAAAGCCTTTAATTAAATCTTTCGCTTTAATACTCGCACTGCGGTAAAACACTTGTTTTTGCAAATAAACATGATTGAGCCAGCCCTCTACTTTGGTGCCTTCAATGGTAAGCAAAACTTCTATCGGCTCACTTTTTCCGCCTTTAATGTGCTCTTTTACTTGCCCTGCAAGCGCATCAACTCGGTGCTCCATACTCTCAAATATGAGGCTGCCTACATTGGCTTGAGGTAACTCACCCCGCTGCAGTATCTGCTCGGTACTCAGTGGTTGCTCGTTTATATTGGCTTTAAGTATTTCATCAAGGTAAAAATAACGGCGCAGCGCATCTAGGCTAAAGGGTTCTTCGTCTTTTGCTACTTCGTTAAATTGTGGTAGGCGTAAGCCCAATGTTTGTTGATAAAAGCTCTCTTGTGCGCTGCACACACTTCTAATAAACACATCAAGATCTAACTGCTCTGGCACAACAACATCAAGTGCAATAACCGGTTGTGGTTTAATTGACTCACTTGGCAGCCAAATTGGATTGTAACTGTGGTTACTCAGCACAGTATTGGCTTGCTCATCGGCTAAATAATAATGGCTATTAAAGGGCTGTAAATGCTGCTGATTAATTAGACATACGGGCAGTGTTTTTTCGCTTTTCTCGCTTAATACAAAGCTACGCCCAATATATTCTAACAGCTCGCTTACAAGGGTTGATGGCATACGCGGTTGGTTATCAAAACACGAACGACCAATGTAACTCATGTATAAGTTGTCGCGGGCACTCAGTAGTGCTTCTAAAAATAAGTAGCGGTCATCTAATTTACGTGATCGGTCACCTTTTTGCTTTTTAGAATAAGGCACCAAGTCAAAACCAATAGGCTGTACGTTGCGCGGGTAGTCGGCATCATTTAAGCCCAGCATACACACCACTTTAAATGGCACGGCGCGCATGGGCATAAGCGTACAAAAGTTTACTTGGCCTACTAAAAACCGCTGCCCCACGCCTTTTTCTTGAATGCCTTGTTTAATTAGGTAACTAACAATACGCTGCGAAACCGCTTTACTGTAATCGCCGTTGTCGTGGTGCTTTTGTAACTCTTCGAGCACATTTTGCAGCACTAATAAATCCCAGCTGTCGTCACTTTCACTTTCGTATATAGCGTTTAATAGCTCACTTAAAATATGCGCTTTATTAGTGAGCGTATCGTCGGGCGTTAGCTGCTCTTTAAAGCTTTGCAGTACATCAATAAAGTGCACGAGCTTGTTGAGTGTATCAAGCGCCATGCCTTCTACTTCATCGGCGCTGTAAATACCGTTAAACGGGCATTGCTCGTCGCGCATGGCAATGCCAAGCAACAAACGGTTGAGCCCATGTTGCCAGGTATTTAAATCAATAGCGGGCAAATCAAAGCTGCTTTTATGCGCTGCGTTTATACCCCACTTAACCCCAACACGTTCAAGCCAGTATTGAATTTGCTCGTATTCGTGTGCTTCAAGCCCAAACTTTTCGGCTATTTGCGTCACTTGTAATAAATCGAGAATATCCGACACACCAAAGCGCGAAAACGGTAAGTTAGCTAAACTCGCAAATGAGCTAAGGACAGGCTTTTCTTGCTCTATGGCTAAATCGGCCAATGCGTAAGGAATAAAGCGGCTACCTTGTGCTCCACCAAATACGGCTTCAATGTAAGGGCTGTAAGTGCCTACATCGGGCATCATGACGATTATGTCTTTAGGGGTAAGCGCTGGGTTTTGATTAAATAAGTTAAGTAAGTAGTCGTGCAAGCGCTCAACTTCCCTAAGCGGTGTATGGCAATCGCTGAGCGTAATGCTGGTGTCGGTTGCGCTGATTGGTAACTTACCTTCGTCGTTTATAAACCACTCTTTGTTATCACTCAGCGATTCACCTTTAAACGCAAGCTGATAAATCTCGCTTTGTACTTGCCCTAGTAAGGTGTCGTCAAACACATCAATAAAACCATCAATCCAACGGGCATCTAACTGTACAAGTTGTTCAAAATAGTCGCGACCTAATTTACCCCACGACGATAATAACGGATTACCAATAAAGTAGTACTCTTCATCTGGATTGGTTTGTTTTTTTTGTTGTGCTTCTACCAGCGGCATTTTAGCGTATTTAGCGCTTATTTTAGCCGCTGTTTTTTCATCTATGATATCGCCCCAGTAATGCTCACTCGGGTTAAAAAAGAATAATATAACCTCGGTTTTTTTACTCAGCGCTTCAAACACCTCAAGCTGGGAGCTGGCAATCGCCGATATACCAAATAAGCTAATGCGTTGTGGCAGTAAGCTATTATCCATAGTCTCAAGCGCTGCAAGTAACTGCCCTTGCATATTAGCGCGATGAAATTGACTTTGCCCAAGGTCTTGGCTTAATTTTACAATGCGTCGCCATAAGTCAGGTTGCCATGGTGCAATGGCTACATCTACATCATCAAGCTCATCTTTGCCGCTATCCCATGTGGCTATCCAGTGCGGTCGGTACATTAAATATTGGTCGTACACATCGGCTATTTTTTCGCATAACGCAAAGGTTTTTTGCCCGTCAATATCGCCCTCTAAATAGGTTTTTAGCGGCAAATATAATGGCTCGTCAATACAGTTTGGTAAAATTGCAAACAGTTTCCAAGCAAGGTTAGGTTTATTAAACGCCGACTCTTTAGGGACATTTGGCAGCAATTGCTGATACAACTGCCAAATAAAGCTCGATGGCAGCGGAAAATCGACCTGCGCTGCAACCCCTAAGTTTTCGCTCAAACCTATTTTTAACCACTGCGACATACCCGGCGATTGCACTAGCACTACTTCTTTGTCGAACGGGCTTTGCAATGGGTTTACTTTTAACAGCTGGTGGAACTGCGCTTGCAGGGCTTCCATCCGGTTTGATTGAATAATATTTAGCATATAACACTGACCTTGCTTGAGATAAAACCAGTGTAAGATATTTTCAATATTAGGGGTAGCGCAAACGGGTAATTGGCTTTAATAAATCAGAGAGTTAAGAACTAACTTACAGATTTTATACGCACAGCATCTATTTTATATACTGTGCGTAGTAGTGAGTTTATTTATAAGGGCTAATACTTGATAAACTAAAGTCACTTTGCATTATTACTTCGCCATCAATGCCTTTTAATTTAAGTGAAATAGTGGGGTCAATTTGCTGCCAGTCTATGCTTAAATTACCATAATTTACGTTATGAGTAAAATTCCCTACTCGGTGTTTGTTAGGGCTTACATCTTTCCACTTTTCAGTTAAGCCAGAGCTGGTCATCTCAATTAATGGGTAATCAAGGTTTTGCTGATACTTTGATATTTCACCCCAGTGCGTATCGCCGCTGATGATCACTACCCCATTTACCTTATGCTTTTTAATCAATGCAAATAAACGGTTTCTATCTTCAGGAAAGTTTGCCCATGACTCCCAACCTGTAAAATCGGGTAAAAGCTGTAAGCTTGAGGCAATCAATTTTATTGCAGCAGGCTTTTTAAGCTCTTGTTCAAGCCATTGCCACTGGGCTTCACCTAGCATTGATGCGCCCTTCACTTCACTAGGACTATACGGGCCTTGGTTATTAAGTTTACGCTTAGTGTAGTATTCAAGCTCACCTACATGGTTTAGCGCATCACGGTTCCAACGTAAATCAGGCATTATTACTTGTATGGTTTGCTCATTTTCACCATACATGTACGAGGTATAAATTCCATCAGGACGAGTGCGACGCGCTGAGTTTACAGGTTCATCCCAAAAATTAAGCATAATTTGGCGTGATTGCTCTTTATGCGGATACTCTTTACCTGCATCGTTTTGGCCATAATCGTGGTCATCCCACATAGCAATGATAGGCGTTTGCGCTTTTAACGTTTTAAAACCAGGCTTTGCCCCTAAACGTTGGTACTTATCGGCAAGTACATCCATATCGTTGGTATCGCCGTAAATATTGTCACCCAAAAATATAAACAAATCCCCCTGCTCTTTGTTAATTGTATTAAATATGGGTATGTTTTTATCTTGATGCCCACACGAACCAAATAGGATTTTAGATGGCGCGGCATTAACACTCGCGCTAATAACCAAACTCAACGCCAAGGCAGATAGGGTTAATGGTTTTAATAGGTTCTTCATTTTAAAATCTCGCTAATAGCTGGCGCCATATTTGAATTTATTTCATTTGGATTCTGCCCAAGAGCCTTTAAAACGGTCGCTGCTATTTGTACTTGTTTAAGCTCATTTTTAGTTTTAATTAAGCCCCGTCCTTTTATTGCGGAGCCGATGGCTGCAAGCCAAATATGTTCAGAGCCGACAATTCCTTCTGGGTAGGTATTTTCACCTAACTCTAGCTCAGCAAGTGCACGTTTAGAGCTGTGATGTTGCCAATCGTTGGCATTATTGCCACGCCCGTGATCAGTGGTAATAATTAGTGTGGTGTTATCTTTATAACCCGCTGTAGTTTGAATGGTTGCCCATAAGTCTTTTATAAACGCGTCACTTTGCCTTGCCGATTTAAGGTATTGGTCGTAATGACCATCATGCGCAAAGTCATCGGTTTCGCCTAAACTTATCACTAACAACTTAGGCTTTTTAGCCAACATATACGCTTTAGCAAAGCGATATGTAAAATTGTCTAATCGTACGTTATACCAAGGGCTGGGGATTTCATTTTGTAGTGCATTTAACAATGGCGCATCAGTGAATAAATTCTCTTCAATTGACATAAAACCTGCATTTACATACACGTTACTGCGCTTAGTATTTACAATGTATGGAAATACATCCCAACTACCAAATAAGGCTGTGCTACCTTTAAACTCAGGTAACTTATCTAAACGCTCTAAAATAGTTTTATTTGGGTTGAGCACTTTGTTGTTACTATTTATACTTTCGTCAACTTCACCGGTGAGTATTTCGTTGTAACCAGGGTATGAAAAATACCACGGGTTACTTACCGACATAGTAGAGCCGTTAGCTCTATCGCCAATAATTACGCCTTGTTTAGCCACTACTTGCGTTAAAAAAGGCATTAGTAATTGCTGGCGCTCATTTGCTGTTTTTGCCCAAAACTGGGTCTTTAATTGCTCTGGCTTTTTAACAAAATCAGTATTATTAATTAAGCTATTATCAGCCCCATTAAATACTTCTTGCCAGCGTACTCCATCAAGCGTTACCAGCACTACATTTTGCGCTGCTGCTGCAAAGTTACTCGCTAATACACTTAAGCTAAATAGTGTTACTTTTAAAATCGTTTTCATCGCGTTTTGCGCCCTTTCATATAATAAAGCCCATCAATGATGGGCTTTATTTTAATTCAATTACTAAAACTTAATTAAAAGTCAGCGGTAAATGTAACTGCTGCGGTGCGTGGCGCGCCAATGTAATAAGTAGCGCCGTTACCAGTACCACCTGCTAAGTAGCTTTTGTCAGTAACGTTATAAACAACAAACGATACGTCAATGGCTTTAAACGGGCCTGCATCTACGTCAGTTGAATAACCTGCATTAAAATCAAGTACGGTGTAGCCGTCTACTTTATTACGCGTGCGAGTATCTTCGTCTTGCCATGCACCTAAGCGCTCACCAGTGTATTTAGCCGATAAACCAACACGAAAGCCATCGCTAAAGTAATCGGTAGATACCACAAATAAATCTTCTGATGAATCTATTATGCTGTCGCCTTTTCTAAAGCTCGGTGCTACCTCATTACCACTTTCATCTCTTAATATTACACCCTGTGAATCGTATGCATTTGGATCATCGGATGAATACTCAGAACTGCTATTAGTATACGACGAGTACACGCTCCAGCTTGGTGTTAACATATAGCTTGCTGCAAGCTCAAGCCCATTTGAGTCAATACCCCCTACATTTACGTACGAGCCATTTGTACCAATGGTGTAATCAATCCCATCTGTGCCACTACCAGGGGCAATAAAGGTAATGCGGTTATCAAACTTAACACTGTAAGCCGTTGCTGTAAGGGTTAATCTGTCGGCTTGGTAACGTACACCAAAGTCGATGTTGTCGGCAGTTTCTGGCTCTATGTTTATAAGTGTTGAGCTATCTCGCTCAAGTACACCGTCTTTTATTGCTGAAAAATTCTCGCTGTAACTAGCAAATAATTCTGTGCTGTTATTTAGCTGATACAATACACCACCACTAAATAACACGTCTGAGTCGCTATCTACTTTATCTGATCTTTCGTTAGCAAAGTGGTCGTATTTTTGTAATTCAACTAAATATTGTTTTGCACCAATATTTAATGTTAAGTCGCCAAAATTAATCGAGTCTTGTAGGTACCATTTGAATGTATCGGTATCAAAAGTGTTTTTGTATTGTGTCCAGTAAGGCGTGCTATCAAAGTGATGATAAATACGCGCATCAATTACTTTGTGCCAATCACGCGATTCATCACGTTCGCTTTGCTCATACCAAAAGCCCGCTTCGATATCGTGATCACCAAATGTAGCTTGGTAATTTGCCGTTACACCTAAACGATCTTTGTTGTAATGCGTGTGGCGGTAAGACATAACAGGCGTTGCTGTTGCATCGTAACACGCAGGATTTAAACCAGGACCCGACTCCCATGGCCTGCTCAAACTTTGCGTACAATCGGCATTGGGTGCAAGCGGGTTGCCTTCACTATCAGCAAAACCATAAGAGCCTGCATTAGTGCCACCCTCGGTTGTTGGGTTGCCATTTTCATCAACCGGCGTTGTTAAATAAGGTGGGATCCAATCGCCGCGACCTGAATTTTTATGATAATAAGGGCTAACAGTTAATAATGAAGTTGGCGAAATAGCGTATTCAAATTTTAAATAGCCTAAGGTATTTTCACGAAGCGTTCCCCAACCTTCTGCAAACATTTGGTCAAAATGCGGAACTCCTGTCCAATTCCATGTTAGCTGATCCCAATCGGGTGTTTGTTCAAACTGCTCAAGGCTTACGCTGTTATAGTTTGTCTCGCTTACATCATCGTAAGATAAACGACCAGTAAGTGTTAAATCGTCAAAATTAGATACAAACTTAAGCTCTGCGTGTTGGTTGTCTTTGCCCCCATTACTGCCTGAACCAATCCAGCGGCTTGTATCGGTTTGCGAGTAACTTACGTACGCTTGTGTGTTATTAAAAACAGTGCCTGTTTCGTGTTTAATATAATAACGCGTGGCATCGTGACTGCCTGAGGTATAAGCAAAGGTAGTGCCTTTTTCAAGGCTTGGGTCTTTACTTACAAAGTTAAATGTCCCGCCTAGTGCTTCAAGTGAAGCCGACTTAATATCAGACGTACCTTGACCTACTTCTACCGTTGCTAAATTTTCACTCTCCAAGTAACGGTTAGCTTTAGCACCACCGCCGTAATTAGAGCCACCATTGGGGATGCCATCAACGGTCATACCTAATTGTTGTTGGTTTCCATCAATACTAAAACCACGCATAGTGATTGTAGTAGACCAATCGTCGCCACCAAATGCATCACCTTCGTTTATGCTAATCCCTGGTAAGTTATCAATAACCGATAATATGCTCGATACCGAACTTTGCTGCTCAAGCATTGCAGGCTCAATAACATTGTTAGCGTAGCTCGTTGGTTTAGCTACAACGGTTACTTCTTCTATGGTGCTGTCGTTAGCATAAGTAGATGTTGATACAGTCATGGCAATAGCCATGCTCAATAGCGATTTGTTTTTTAAAGCGTACATTGTTGTCCCGTTTAGTTTTAATTATGTAATATGAAAACGAGCACAGTATGAATTTTAAATATGACAACGAGGATGAACTTTATTTACATAAAGGTTAAACAAATATGGAAGATTTATGGCGAGAATATGTACAAAAAAAGACACCCAAAGGTTTAGCTTTGGGTGCCTTAATTATTTTCTAGAACTTATTACAAATAGTAATTTATTTTAATTCAGCTAGCATTTCATCGCTGTAAGGTACTAACTCTTCACCGTTTGCAATTTTGCTAATGTAATCTGGGTTTGCGATAAGTGGGCGACCAATCGCGATTAAATCAAACTTAGCATCGTTAATTGCTTCTTTTGCTGACTCAAAAGTATAGCTGCCTACGCCTACTAATGTACCTTTGTAGCCTGCACGTAAAAATTCAGACGTCGTTTTACCTTCAAGCGACTCAAACGCTGTACTGTCGTCAAAAATACCGCCGTGTAAGTATGCTAAATCTCTCTTCTCAAGCTCTGGTAATAAGTAATCAAATACCGCTTTATCACGGTTATCTTCGCTCATATTAAAATAAGCACCCGGTGTAACACGTAAAGCAGTACGCTCATTACTTACAGCGGCGATAACTGCATCGGTTACTTCTAGTGCAAAACGCGACATATTTTCAGGCGTTTGACCGTATTCGTCGCTGCGTGTATTTGCAGCGTAATGTAAAAACTGGTCAATCAAATACCCGTTAGCACCGTGAATTTCTACCCCGTCAAAACCCGCTTCAATCGCATTTTCTGCCGCTTTTGCGTAATCAGCTACTAGACCTTTAATATCATCGGTTGTGGCTGCTTTTGGCGTAATGTAAGTAAGCTCACGCATACGAGGTACAGAGCCTTCAACGCCAATTGCCGATGGTGCCAGTACATCGCCATCAAAAAAGTGAGGATGTGCAACACGGCCAACATGCCAAAGCTGTGCAAACATTTTGCCGCCGTTAGCGTGTACTGCATCTGTTACTTTTTTCCAACCTTGAATTTGCTCACTGGTAAATAAACCCGGTGTATTTGGGTAACCTTGCGCATCTGGACGAATAATAGTTGCTTCGCTAATAATTAAACCGGTTTCGGCACGGCGAGCATAATATTCAACCATATCTTGTGTTGGCACTAAGTTATCGTCAGCCATACAACGCGTTAATGGTGCCATAAGTACGCGGTTTTTAAGCTCAATCGTATTATTTAGTTTAAACGGAGCAAGTAGATCAGTAGTCATTTTTCAATCCTTCATTAAGTATATGCTTACTACAATGTGGCCTTTTTACAAACATTCAAGCTTATTTTGAATGATCGCTCAAATTAGTTGTGACTTATACTGTTCAATATACAAATTAGATCTGCATTGCTGAAATTAAATAGCAACTTTTCAACACTCTGTCATATAACTCGATATACTTGTGTGCATATAATTTAGATATAGTAATTAAGAGTGAGCTAATTATGACAACGCCAAATTTAAGCGAAGAACAAGCAGTAATTTTAGGGCTTGGAGCAAAAAAACGCCTAGCCTATATGTTCGAAACCGTACAACAGTTCAAGCAAGTATGGATTTTAAACGATGATGATGGCTGCGTTATGCTTGCCAACGAAGATGACGACTGTGTGCCAGTTTGGCCAACTCGTGAATTTGCAGAAGCATGGGCAACTGGCGAATGGGCTGGCTGCAGCGCTAAAGCAATCCCACTTGCTGACTGGTTTAGTCGCTGGACACCGGGTCTTGAGGAAGATGACTTACTTATTGCTGCCTTCCCTACAGAGGAAGATGATGGCACGATATTGTTTTCAGATGAGTTTGAAAAACAATTAAAAGCGCCAAAGCAAAAATATTAAGGTTCAAAGCCTAAATACTCAGAGTTCTAAAATTTATAAACGCGGCACTCAATTTAGTAGCCGCGTTTTTATTGGCAATATCTAAAATTCAAATAAGCCTGTGTAATTGCATCTGGATTTTCTACTTGCGGATAATGCCCAAGCTCTACAAACTCTTGTACGCGCGCATTGGGAATAAGCTTTTTATAATGCTCAATCATATGCTTACCAGAGATGGGGTCTTCTGCGCCTGCTATAAACGTAAGTGGTATATTGCTATTTATGGTGGCACCAACCCAGCGTGCTCGGTTTTGCTGCCTCTGCTTTATATAACTAATAAGTTTGGGCATTATGGCTAAGCCATCTTTATAAATTAGCAGCTCCCAAAGTGTGTCTACCACTTGTTTTGAAGGCGGTGTACTTTTACCAAAAATAGTAAGTAGATTATTGGCAAATTTTTGTTTATTCATTAATTTTGGCACTATCCAACCTAGCTTTGAAAGTAAAAGCTTTTGTATAAATAAGGGTTTATGCACCTCAGGAAATAACCCACCATTTAAAAAGCACACACTGTTTATTTTAAAGTCACTTTGGCTAACGACTTGCCTTGCTAATAACTCTTGAGCCACAGTATCGCCATAGTCATGAGCTAAAATATGTATATCATTAATATTTAACGTTTTTAAAAATTGAGTATATAAGTCGGCTTGTTCAGTAATTTTATAGCCTGCATTTTTAGGTTTATCTGACAAACCAAAACCTAGCATATCGAGTGTAATTACAAAATAATGTTCACTAAGGGTTTGCCACATACCTTCCCAGTCCCAACTAGCACTTGGAAAGCCATGTATTAAAAGCAGCGCAGGCTTAGTTATATCACCAGCTGTTTTAGTAAAAATTTGATGGCCACTAATTTGAGTAAATTGACCCTGTGATTGCCACTGTTGAAGAGAAAACATATATTAGCTTAATTTTTATTATTGATTTGTTAGTTTTATCATAAAGATAATGAAAAAAGGAAACAAAACCAATGCATAAAATTTGCATTGGCTTATTAAAAGTCATGTTAAAATTTAATAGTGTAATCTACATAAACTCGGTGGTCGGCTCTGTCGCCTTTAACACCATCAACACTGCCTGATTTTTCGGTTGTATAATCTACAAATAACCAACGTAAGCTTAAGCCTTTTATTTTCTCAACTTTATAGCGAGTATCTACAGCCCAATATTTTTCGTCGGCTGTACCACCTAACTTACCCAATGCAGAATTTTCAGCATCGCTGCCGTCTGTGTAGTAAAATTTAGTTGTTAAGCCAGGCGATACTGCTTTCAAATCAATTCCTAAACGAGCTTGCCATGATGTTTCATTTTGGTTTGTTAAATCGGCACCAATTAATGAGCGAGTTGGAAATGGGTTTGTACCATGGTCGCCACTGAAATTATCTTCAATCCAAGCATCACTTACTTTAGTAAATGCCGCACCTACACTCCAAATATCTTTTTTCCAATCGGCATCTAGGTAATAGGCAAACCCATCGTTTTCACTTTTGGTTAAACCTGTTAATGCACCAGGTGCATCTTCATCATCTAAATCACCACCCTCTGCGCCTGTTACAAATAAATCACCATCATCTTGTGAGGTAAATATGCCAGTTGAAAGGGTTAACTTACTTTGCTCAAGCTTAATGTCGTAACTGATTTTTAACCCGATTTTACTTAAATAATTGTGCGAATTTAAATATTCAGCCTCTAATATTAGATTGTCTTTTTTATGCGTAGCACCTACGCCCCAAATTACGCTAATAGCACCAGTTGCCGATTGATCGGTAGAAAAGTCTTCCCATCTATCATCGTGTCGACGGCTCCATTTATCGTAAACGTAACCGTATAATTTAGGGCGTGTTGATCTTTGTGGTATGAAAAACAAACAGCATGAAGATAAGGTATAATTGAATTCGCCAGAAAACTTTACACCGAACCTACATGCCAAGATTAATGTTAACAGACGGGACATGGAATGTCTTATCAAAAGTAATGTACTTAAGTGGTCGAATTTATAATAAGCCCGACCATAGAAAAACGCTCGAAAGCATACTGTATAAGATGCGCA